>JBDHSS010000196.1:0-6098 GCA_039808205.1 Paracoccaceae bacterium
AGATGGTGAAGGAGGCCGAGGAGAACGCCGAGGCCGACAAGGCGCGGCGCGAGCTGGTCGAGGCGAAGAACCAGGCGGAGAGCCTGATCCACGGCACCGAGAAGTCGGTGGCCGAGCATGGCAAGCTGGTCGACCCGACCACGGTCGAGGCGATCGAGCTGTCGATCAAGGCGCTGAAGGAGGCGATGGAGGGCGACGATCCGGAGAGGATCCGGGCGCGCAGCCAGGACCTGACCGAGGCGGCGATGAAGCTCGGCGAGGCGATCTACAAGGCGCAGGCCGCCGAGCAGCAGGGGGCCGAGACCGGCGCCAGTGCCGGCCCGGCGCCGGACGACGACGTCGTGGACGCCGACTTCGAAGATCTCGGCGAGGACAGCAAGAAGTCCTGAGCCGCTCGTTCAGAGACGGATGGCCCTCCCGAAGGCAAGGGGGGGCCATTCTGCCGTTTGAAGGGAACCGCTGCATATGGCGAAACGCGATTATTATGATGTGCTCGGCGTCCAGAAGGGCGCCACGTCGGACGACATCCGCAAGGCCTTCAAGAAGAAGGCGATGGAGCACCATCCCGATCGCAACCGCCACGATTCCAAGAGCGAGGCGCGCTTCAAGGAGGTCAACGAGGCCTACGACGTCCTGAAGGACGACCAGAAGAAGGCCGCCTACGACCGCTACGGCCATGCCGCCTTCGAGAACGGCCACGGCGCCAGTGCCGGGGCCGGCGGCTTCCGGGCGCAGGCCGACTTCACCAGCGCCTTCAGCGACATCTTCGACGACCTCTTCGGCATGGGCGCCGGCGGCGCCGCCCGCGGCCGGTCGCGCAGCAGCCGCGGCGCCGACCTGCGCTACAACCTGACGCTCACGCTCGAGGACGCCTTCCACGGCCGGCAGTCGACGATCATGGTGCCCTCGAGCGCGCCCTGCGAGGTCTGCCACGGCACCGGTGCCGAGGGCGGGGCCGAGCCCACCACCTGCCCGACCTGCGCCGGTCACGGCAAGGTGCGCGCGCAGCAAGGCTTCTTCACCGTCGAGCGCACCTGTCCGACCTGCGGCGGCCGCGGCCAGATCATCAAGAACCCCTGCTCCGCCTGCGCCGGCGCCGGCCGGGTGCGCAAGGATCGCACGCTCAACGTCAACATTCCCGCCGGCGTCGAGACCGGCACCCGCATCCGGCTGGCCGGCGAAGGCGAGGCCGGCCTGCGCGGAGGCCCGGCGGGCGATCTCTACATCTTCATCGAGGTCGCGCGGCACGCGATCTTCGAGCGCGAGAACCAGGATCTCTACTGCCGCATCCCGGTCAGCATGACGACGGCGGCGCTCGGCGGCGACCTCGACGTGCCCACGCTCGACGGCGGCAAGACCCGGATGAAGGTGCCCGCCGGCGTGCAGTCGGGCAAGCAGCTGCGGCTGCGCGGCAAGGGGATGCCGGCATTGCGCGGCGCTGGCGCGGGCGATCTCTACATCGAGCTCGCCGTCGAGACCCCGGTCAACCTGACCGCGCGGCAGAAGGAGCTCCTGCGCGAGTTCGACGGCGAGGGCGGCAACAACAGCCCCGAGACGCAGGACTTCTTCTCCAAGCTGAAGGCGTTCTGGGACGGCATGACCGGCTGAGCCGGTGGCGTCGAGCTGCCGAAGACCGCCGCGAACCAGGCGCCGCCAACGCCCGCGGGGTCTCTCGCCAAGGCGGCCGCGGCCCGCGTGATCTTCGGCGAGGTGCCGAAGACCCTTGCCGGCAAGGTGCGGAAAGGGCCGCTCCGCACGACGGCCGCCGGCCTCTGACCGCGCGCGCCAACGGGGCCGAAGTGCCCATGGCTTTCATACGGCCTTGAAGCCTGGAGAGCAGGCGGCTTTCCGGCAACAGCCGGAAAGCAAGCGAAGAAACCATGCGCGCACCGCGCGCACTTTGTCGCGGCAACGGCCGCGCCCGCACCCTCCACCGGCGCCAACGGGCACCGGAAGGCACCGAGGCGGCAAGCGCCGCCTCCCGGCGTAGGGGGGCTCGATGCCCCCCCTTCGCCGGCCCCCGTCACCCGAGCCGCCGCGCCTCGTCGACGAGCATCACCGGCACCCCGCTGCGGATCGGAAACGCGAGCCCGGCGCCGCGCGAGACCAGCTCCTGCCGGGCGGCGTCGTAGACGAGCGGGCCCCGCGTCACCGGGCAGACCAGCGCCTCGAGCATCCGCCGGTCGGCGGTGCCCGGCGGCGGCTCCGCCGCCGCCATTCCGGTCCGCGGCAGCTCGTTCACTGCATCGTCTCCTCGTCGCCGTTCGAGCGCACGGCGAACTCCATCAGCGCCACCAGCGTCTCGCGCCGGTTGGCAAGCGTCGGCGCCTCGAGCAGCGCCTGCTTCTCCTCCGGGTCGAACGGGCAGAGGATCGACAGCGAGTTGACCAGGAGCTCGGGGTCGGCCTCCTTCAGGCTGTCCCAGTCGGAGGAGAGCTGCGCCGCGTCGAAGAACCGCGCCAGCACCTCGAGGAACCTCGCCCGGTCGAAGCCCTGATCGCGCTCGCAGCGGCCGAGGTCGCCCTCGAAGCTCGTCCAGTCCGCCCGCCCGCGCAGGTAGGGCGCGAAACCCTCCTGCACCTCGCCGAGCCTGAAGCGGCTGATCCCGCTCAGGGTGATGAGATAGCGACCGTCCTCGGTCTCCTGCATCGCCGTCACCCGGCCGGCGCAGCCGATCCGGTGCAGGCGCAGCGGCCGGACGTCGGTGCCCCCCTCGACCGCCAGCGGCTGGATCATCCCGATCAGCCGGTGCGGGGTCTTGAGCGTGTCCTCGAGCATGGCGAGATAGCGCGGCTCGAAGATGTTGAGCGGCAGCCGCGCGCGCGGCAGCAGGAGCGCGCCGGGCAGCGGAAAGACCGGGATGAACTCGGGCAGATCGGCCAGGCTGAACTTGCGGGGCATGCGACCCTCCGCGGGCGGCGCCCTCAGGCGAAGATCATCGACGAGAGCCGGCGCCGCCCCTTCTGCGCCGCCTCGCTCTTCGGCCCGAGGCTGTCGAAGATCTTGAAGAGCTGCGTCTTGGCCGCACCGTCGTTCCATTCCCGGTCGCGGCGGAACAGCTCGAGCAGCGCCTCGATCGCCCCCTCCGGGTCGCCCGCGCCGACCCGCGCCAGCGCGAGGTCGTAGCGCGCCTGGTTGTCGCCCGGATCGGCGGCGAGCCGCGCCTCGAGCTCGCCCGCCTCGCCGGCGCCGACGCTCGCCTCGGCGAGCTCGATCTGCGCGCGGGCGGCGGCGATCGCCGGGTCGCTCTCCTTGCCCTTCGGCGTCAGGTCGAGGAAGCCGCGGGCGCGCTCGATCTCGCCGAGCGCGAGATGCGCGCGTGCGAGGCCCGCGATCGCCGCGAGGTTGCCCTCGTCCTCGGCGAGGATCGCCGCGAAGGTCTGCGCCGCGTCGGCGACCGCGCCTTCGGCCAGCATCTCCTCGGCGGCGGCGAGCGCCTCCTCCAGGCCGGCGTTGCCGCCCGAGGCGGCGATCAGCCGGTCGACGAAGGCCTTGATCTGCGCCGGGCTCTGCGCGCCCATGAAGCCGTCGACGGGCTGGCCGCCGACGAAGGCGAAAACCGCGGGGATCGACTGCACCCGCATCTGGGCGGCGATGCGCTGGTTCTGGTCGACGTCGACCTTGACCAGGCGCACCTTGCCCTTCGCGTCGGTCACCGCCTTCTCGAGCGCCGGCCCGAGCGTCTTGCAGGGGCCGCACCACGGCGCCCAGAAGTCGACGATGACCGGCACCTCCATCGAGGCCTCGATCACGTCCGCCATGAACGTCGCCTCGGTCGCGTCCTTGATCGCGGCGGGCGGCGGGGTCTGCGGCGAGGTCTGCAGCATGGCGAAAGGCTCCGGACGGACGGGGTCGTTGCGGCCTTACGTGGGGTAGCGGACCGGTTGCGTCAAGCGGCAAAGCCGCCGCGCGCCGCGCCTTGCCAACCCGCCGGCTCTGTGCTTGCCTGCGGCCATTCCGCAACCGACAGGAGACGCGCGCCGATGACCCGCACCCCGATGCTCGGCCTCGGCCTCGTTCTCGCCGTCGCGGCCTGCGCGGAGATGAAGCAGGCGGCCGAGAGCGTTGGCGCCCCGACCGGCTCGGGCACCTGCCCCGCCGCCGAGCACCAGGACTGGGTCGGCAAGCGCGTCGACGTGCTGAACGACGCGGCCCTGCCCGAGGGCAGCCGGGTGCTGTTCCCGACCACGCCGGCGACGATGGACTACCGCGAGGACCGGCTGAACGTCAGCGTCGACAAGAAGGACATCATCACCCGCGTCTACTGCGGCTGAGCGCCGCGCGCCGGCGCTCCGGCGCCCGGCCCGGCGCGCGCAAGAGGAACGCGAGCGGCAGGACTGAGAGCGGTGCGAGGATCGCCAGCGCCCACGGCAGCCCGACGTGGTGCGCGACCGCGCCGATCAGGGGCGGCCCGATCAGGAAGGCGGTGAACGCGGTCAGCGCCAGCGTCGCCACGTTCTTCTCCGGGCGCGGCCCCGGCACCTGGCCGACGATCGACATGGTGAGCGGGTAGACGTTGCCGCAGCCGAGCCCGGCGAGCGCCGCCGCCGGCACCGACAGCCAGATGCCGGGCGCGAGCGCGAAGCCGAGCATGGCGACCGCCATCGTCGCGCCGGAGACCAGCATCACCCGCTTCGGCCCGAAGGCCTCGGCCAGCCGGTCGCCGGCGAGCCGCGCGCCGGCCATCGCCAGCGCGAACACCGCGAAGGTCGCGGCGGTGGCGAACGGGCTCGCCCCCTTCCACTCGCGCATGAGCAGTGCTGACCACTCCATCATCGCGCCTTCGACCAGCAGCGCCCCGATCGGCACCAGGCAGAGCAGGACGAGCGCGAGCGACGGCAGCGCGAAGCCGCCGCCCGAGCCCGCCGCCTCCACCTCGGGCTCCGGCTCATCGGGGATCAGCCGGAGCGCGAAGAAGATGGTGGCGGCGGCGAAGATCGGCTGCAGCACCAGCTGCTGCGCCAGGAACGGGATGCCGCGCTCGGCGAAGGCGCCGCCGAGGAGCGAGCCCGCCACGGTGCCGAAGCTCCAGAACGCATGGCAGCGCGTCATGATCCGGCGGCCGAGCACGCGCTCGGTCTGGCTCGCCTTGGCGTTCATCGACACCTCGATCGAGGCGATGGCCAGCCCGCAGAGAAAGAGCGCAAGGCCGAGCGCCGGCGCGTTCGGCGCGAGCCCCGGCCCGATGAAGCTCAGGAGAAAGATCGAGCCGCCCCAGAGCACGGTCGCCCGCGTGCCGAGCCGGCGGATGATCCGCCCGACGCTCAGGAAGCCGAGCATGGTGCCGACCGGCATGCCGAACAGGCAGAAGGCGAGCGTCAGCACGTCGAGCCCGAGCGCCTCCTTCACGTCGGGGATGCGCGGGAACCACACCGCAAGCCCGATCGCGTTGAGCGCGAAGACCATCTGGAGCGCGAGAAGCCGGCTGCGTTCGGCGGACATGGGCGGAAACCGCGAGTGGAGGACGGGATCCGCGGGTTAGCCCGGAATGCCCGCCCGGGTCCAGAGCGGGGCGGGGGACTCGACTCGCCGACACGCCGGAGTACCATGTGAACGTACCAAGAACATTCCCCCGAGTCGCCCTGCCATGCCCCGCCGCATCCTCTCGCTCTGGTTTCCGCGCCTTGCCGCCGAGCGGGTGCTGCGCGCCGAGCCGCAACTCGCCGAGACCCCGCTCGCCGTGGTCGCCGACCGCCGCGGCGCGCTGGTCATCGCGAGCCTGAGCGCCGCAGCCGAGACGGCGGGCCTGCGCCCGGGCATGGCGCTCGGCGACGCGCGCGCCATCCGTCCCGACCTCGTCACCCGCGCCGAGGACGCCGCCGGCACCGCCGCCTTCCTCACCGCGCTGCGCCGCTGGGCCGGGCGCTTCTCGCCGTGGGTGGCCGAGGAAGGCGCCGCCGCGCTCGTTCTCGACATCACCGGCTGCGCCCACCTCTTCCACGGCGAGGCCGGCCTCGTCGCCGAGGTGGCGGCCGGTGCCCGGCGGCTCGGGCTGACGCTGCGGCTCGGCCTGGCCGACACTCTCGGCGCCGCCTGGGCGGTGGCGCGCTATGCCGGCGCCGGCGCGCTGCCGGCCTTCGCCGGCGACGCCATCGACC
>JBDHSS010000197.1:0-6095 GCA_039808205.1 Paracoccaceae bacterium
CGCCGCAGCGGCGCCCGCCCGCCCGCTGGGCTGCCCTACGCGATCGCCATCGCCGCGGGCGGCATCTTCACCACCGCAGGCGCGCTGCTGGCGTAGCGCGATCGTCACGGATCGCTCGGGCGCTCGGCAGCCGTCGGGCCGACGCGCGCCTCAGGCGGCGTCGGCGAGGAAGCGCACGCCGGTCGACTCCGGGCCGCGATGGCAGACCCGCGCCGGCAGCGTCGGGCCGTGCTCGAGGCGCAACTCGAAGGCGTCGGGCAGGCTCAGCCAGGCGCCGAGGCGCAGCTTCGCGCCGCCCGGCGACAGCTCGAGCACGACGCAGTCGAGCGCGCTGTGGCCCCGCTGGAACACGACCTTGGCCCGCCGCAGGACCCGGGTCCGGGAATGCTGCCGACGCTCGCTCACTTTCTCCTCCGACTCAAGGCGTTGCCGCTCCGTTCTAGCGCAGGGCCGCGCCGCGACCGAGATCCACGTGGGGAAATGGTAAATTCGACGCCACGGACCCGAAAAACTCGCGCGATTTTCCCCATGCGGCACCCGGCGCCGGTAACGCCCGGTTGACCTCCGCGCGCCAAGACTTTCGCCGCGCCGAGGGCTGTCCGTCCGGTGGCGACAAGGGATTGGCTCATGGCGTTCCGGCTCGGATCGGCCCTTCGCACGTGGCTCGGCGGCTTCGCCCGTGACCGGCGCGGCGCGGCGGCGATGTTTCTCGCTCTCGGCCTCGTTCCGCTCGTCGGCGCGGTCGGGCTCGCCGTCGATTCCTCGCTCGGCTACCTGCTGCGCGCCCGGATGACGAAATCGCTCGATGCAGCTGGGCTCGCCGCCGGCCGCATCGCGCTCGACGCCAACGCCGCCACCGTGGCGCGGCAGTATTTCGACGCGAACTTCGGCGCCGGCGGCGCCGCCACGATCACCGACTTCAAGTTCGAGCTCGACGCGACCCAGCACTTCGTCACGCTGAGCGCGCATGCGACGACGCCGACCTACTTCATGCGCGTCTTCGGCCACGACGAGATGAACGTCGGCGCGCGCACCGTGGTCGAGCGGCAGACGAACGGCATGGAGCTCGCGCTTGTCATGGACAACACCGGCTCGATGTGGGGCAAGAACTTCAACGCCATGCAGGCGGCGGCGCTCGACCTCGTCAAGATCATCTACGGCGACAAGACCGAGATCGACAACGTCTGGATCAGCCTGACCCCGTTCGTGGCCACGGTGAACGTCGGGTCGACCCGCACCTCGTGGCTCGCCGCCGGCGACCGCGTGCTGACCGACCTCGCGAGCTATGACACCGCCGGCTGGAAGGGCTGCGTGATGGCGCAGGCCTATCCCTACGACACCGACGACACGCCGATCGCCTCTCAGAAGCTCACGTCTTTCTTCTACGCCAAGACGCCGGGGCGCACGGCCGACAACGACTGGCCGCCGATCAAGCCGAAGCAGGTCAACAAGGACAAGAACGGCAACGACAGCGTCAACGAAAGCCGCGGCCCGAACCTCGGCTGCGGGCCGGCGATCACGCCGCTCACCAAGTCGCGGGCGACGATCGAGGCCGGTCTGAAAGGCATGGCCGCCTGGGGCCGCGGCGGCACCACCTCGAACCTCGGGCTTTCCTGGGGCTGGCGCACGATCTCGCCGCGCTGGCGTGGCGCCTGGGGCGGCGAGACGCCGAACACCCTGCCGCTCAACTACAAGACCGATTTCATGAAGAAGATCGCGATCCTGCTGACCGACGGCGACAACCAGTTCCACGACAACGACACTGCCTCGGGCGACACCACCGCCTCGGACTTCACCGCCTACGGGCGCATCGAGACGCTGCTCGGCGGCACGTCGGTCAAGTTCAGCGACCGGGTCGGCAAGGGCAAGGGGATCCTCGACGCGCGAATGCTCGAGACCTGTGCCGCGATGAAGGCGCAGGGCATCGAGATCTACACGATCATCTTCCGCGACAGCGCGTCGGCCGCCACCAAGACGCTGTTCGAGAAGTGTGCGACCTCGCCCGCAATGTACTACTACGCGCCGAAGGCCGAGGACATCGCCGGCGTCTTCCGCTCGATCGGCGGCCAGCTCGCCAACCTGCTGATCGTGGAGTGACGCGGGTGCCCGGCCTCATCCAGCGGCTCCACAACGGCGAGGGCGGCGCGACGGCGGTCGAGTTCGCGCTGATCCTGCCGGTGCTGCTGCTCTTCGTCTTCGGCTCGTTCGAGGCGGCGATCACGCTCTTCATCGGCTCGAGCATGGAATCGGCGGTGCTCGAGGCGTCGCGCTACGGCATCACCGGCACCGAGGGCGGGGTGAGCCGCGCCGATCGAGTGATGCAGATCGTCGGGCAGCGCACCTATGGCCTGCTCGACACCGACAAGATCAAGCTCGACACCCTCGTCTACGACAGCTTCGCCGACATCGGCAAACCCGAGCCCTTCGTCGACGCCAACGCCAACGCGGCCTACGATGCGGGCGAGAGCTTCACCGACATCAACGGCAATGCGCAGTGGGATCCCGACATGGGCAAGGCCGGCCTCGGCGGCGCCAACGCGGTCGTCGTCTACCGGCTGAGCTATGCCTGGGGCATCGTCACTCCCCTGGTGCGCAGGGCGATGGGCGAGAGCGTGCTCAACGTCTCGAGCGTCGCCGTGCGCAACGAGCCGTACCGATGAGCGCCGCGGCTCTCCTCCGCCGGCTCTGGCGCGACCGCCGTGCGGTCTCGGCCGTCGAGTTTGCGCTGATCCTCCCGGTGCTGGTGATGTTCAGCGCCGGCACCATCGAGTACAGCCGGCTGATCCTCGTCACCCAGAAGCTGCAGAGCGGGGCGTTCCTGCTGGCCGACCTGACCGCGCGCGACGAGACGGTGAAGACCGCCGACATGGCCAACATCTTCCTCGCGATCGGCGAGGTGGTGAAGCCGTTCGACTTTGCCGGTGCGGGGCGCGCCATCGTCAGCAGCGTCGGCGCCGCCGAGGACGACAAGCCGACGCTCAACTGGCAGTGCCCGGGCTCGGGCACCCTTGCAGCGACGAGCCTGGTCGGCACCGTCGTGGGCAAGGCCGTGGCGCTGCCGGCCGGCCTCGCCATCCGCAAGGGCGAGACGATCATCGCGGCCGAGGTCTATTACGCCTTCAAGCCGTTGTTCGGCATCGGCCTCGCGCCGCGCACCATCCGCCGCGTCGCCTTCTTCAAGCCGCGCCTCGGCGACCTCGCCTCGCTCATCTGCCCGACCTGAGGCTCAGCGGCCGTCCTCGTTCGGCGCCGGCAGCCCGTAGCGCTGGAAGAGCGGCACCTGCGCCATGATGAAGAGGAAATTGGCGAGCGGCAGCACGAAGGTGCGGAAGTCCACCCAGGTGTCGGTGCCGAAGCGCCGCCACACCACTTCGTTCGCCACCGCCAAGAGCAGGTAGAAGACCACGAAGCGGACGGTGAACTTCATCCAGCCCTCCTGGCGCATCGGGATCAGCTCGTCCATCAGGTAGCGCAGGTAGCTCTGCCCGCGCATGAGGCCGAAGCCGAGGATGCCGGCGAAAAGCGCGTAGAGGATCGTCGGCTTCATCTTGACGAAGGTGTCGTCGCGCAGGACGAGCGTCAGCCCGCCGAAGACCGTGACCACGACCGCGGTGATGACCGCCATCCGCGGCAGCCGTCCGGCGAGCAGCCGGCTCGCGAGCAGCGATAGGAGGATCGTCGGCACGAAGACCTTGGTCGAGAACAGGATCTGCTCGAGCTGCCGCTCGCTGTCGGTAAGCCCGTCGGGCACCGGCGCCAGGCGGTAGGCGAGGAAGAACACGACGATCGGCCCGATCTCGAGCACGATCTTCAGGATCGGGTTGATGTGACGCTCGGCCATGCGGCCGACATAACCGCGCGCCGGCCGCAGATCCACCGGAGTCGTCGCAGGCGTAACGTCGGTTTGACCCGCGGCTCGACGCGCGATCATGGTTAATGCCGGAGCGCCCCTGATCTCGAGCCTAGCGCAAGGCTAGTGCTGCATGGAACGCCGGCGGCAGGTGCGGTTAATCGGCTGCCGCGGTTGGTCCGGCAGGTGCCGAGCGGCCCCGCGCCGCACCTCGCGCGGGTCCGAGTCGCAGCCGCCAGCCGGGCAGCGCTTCAGCTCGGCCAACCCGCGCGGTGCCGCTCAGTTGGTGCGCAGCGCATACGCGATCACCTCGTCGCCGACCGGTGTCCCCATGAAGTGGTGCCCGCCCGGGTAGAGCACGACGAACTGCGTGCCGTCCACGTCGTAGGTCATCGGCGTGGTCTGGCCGCCGGCCGGCAGGTTCGCCTCCCAGAGCTCCTTGCCGGTCTTGATGTCGAAGGCGCGGAACTTCTGGTCGGTCGTCGCCGCCACGAAGACGAGCCCGCCGGCGGTCACCAGCGGGCCGCCGTTGTTCGGCGTGCCGATCGGGATCGGCAGCTTCGACGGGATGCCGAACGGGCCGTTGCCGCTCGCGTCGCCGAGCGCCTTCTCCCAGAGCGTGCGGCCGCTGGCGAGGTCGATCGCGCGGATCCAGCCGTAGGGCGGCCGCGTGCACAGGAGCCCGGTCCCCGGCACCCGCCAGCCGGCGTTGACCTGGATCGCGTAGGGCGCGCCCACCTGCGGCCCGGCCTCGCCGATGCGCTTCGGGTTGCCGCCTTCCCAGATCGGCTTCATCCCCTCGGCGTCCGCCTTCGCCCGCGGCACCAGCCGGTTGTAGTTCGCGGTGTCGTTGTAGTTGGCAACGAGGATGCCGCGCACCGGATCGACCGCGACGCTGCCCCAGTCGGAGCCGCCGTTGTAGCCCGGATACTCGATGTAGGACTTGTCCGCCTCGGGCGGGGTGAACTCGCCGCGATAGACCGCGCGGCGGAACTCGATCCGGCACCACAGCTGGTCGATCGGGCTCATCCCCCACATGTCGCGCTCGGTCAGCGCCGGCTTGTCGAGGTGGGCATAGCCCGAATGCGGCTGCGTCGGCGACAGCCGGTCCGGCTCGACGCCGCCGCTCGGCGCCACGTCCTCGCTCACCGGGAAGAGCGACGCGCCGGTGCGCCGATCGAGCACGTAGATCTGCCCCTGCTTGCTCGGCACGATCACCGCCGGCACCTTGCCCTTGTCGGTCGGCAGGTCGACGAGCGTCACCTGCGAGCCGAGGTCGTAGTCCCAGAGGTCGTAGTGGATGGTCTGGAAGTGCCAGACGGGCTTGCCCGTGGTCACGTCGATGGCGACGAGCGAGGAGGAGAAGGCGTTCTCGTAGTCCTTGCGGTTGCCGCCGTAGTAGTCGACGGCTGAGTTGCCGAGCGGCACGTAGACGAGCCCGAGCGCGTCGTCGCCGGTCGGCGCCGTCCACATGTTCGGGGTGCCGCGGGTATAGGTCTCGCCGTCGGCCGGCGCGCCGCCACGATCCGGCGCCCCCATGTCCCAGGCCCAGGCGAGCTTGCCCGTCACCGCGTCGTAGCCGCGGATCACGCCCGACGGCGCGTCCTCGGCCTCGCCGTCCTTGACCTGCGCCCCGACGACGGCAATGCCGCGCACGATCGCAGGCGGGGCGGTCACCGAGTACCAGCCGGGCACGGTAAAGCCGATGCCCTGGTTGAGATCGACGATGCCGCCCGCGCCGAAGCCGTCGCAGAGCTTGCCGGTCTTGGCGTCGATCGCGATCAGCCGCGCGTCCAGCGTCCCCATCAGCAGCCGCGTCGCGCACGGCACGTCGGCCGCCGCGTCGGGCACCCTGTAGTAGGCGACGCCGCGGCACGAGGCGCCGTAGGGGATGGCATCGTCGGACACCTTCGGGTCGTAGCGCCAGATCTCGGTGCCGCTGCCGGCATCGACCGAGATCAGGATGTCCTTGCCGGTGCAGACGAAGAGCTGCCGGCCGACCTTGAGCGGCGTGTTCTCCGGCGAATACTTGTCCTTGGCCTTCGCGTCGGGAAGGTCGCCGGTGTGGAAGGTCCAGACCGGCGCCAGCCTGGACACGTTCTCGGGCGTGATCCCGCTCAGCGGCGAATAGCGCATCGCCGCGCTGCCGCCGCCGTAGGCCGGCCAGTCGCTGCCGGCCGTGAGCGGCGCCGTGGGCACGGCCGCCGCGGCGGGCGCCGGATCGACCGGCTGCGTCGCCGGGATC
>JBDHSS010000198.1:0-6046 GCA_039808205.1 Paracoccaceae bacterium
GGGCTATCTCGACCACCTCGACCTCGCACTGGTGCTGCAGCCGGCGACGCTGCGCGAGAACGCCCGCCAGCTCACGGCGCTGAAGGCGGAGCTCGCGGCGCGGGTGCCCGACTATCCGCGGCTCGCGGTGCCGGTAGCGCTGGTGCACGGCGACGCCGACCCGACGGTCGGCTTCGAGCGGCATGCGCAGGCCTTCGCGGCGCAGGTGCCGGCGGCGCGGGCGGTCTGGCTGCCGGGGATCGGGCACATGCCGCACCAGGTGGCGACCGCCGAGGTGGCGGCGGTCGTCGACGCGATGGCGCAGGCGGCTGGGTGAGGCGTCAGCTCGCCTGTGCGATCGGCGGCGGGGCGAGGCGGGTGGCCAGCGCCCGGGCGTCGGCGAGGTCAGTGGGCGTGATCTCCGGGCCGGCGTAGGGGGCGACGGCGCCGCTGTCCACGAGGCTCTCGATCACGTCGAGCGCGGCGGCGACGTCGTCCATCGGCGCCTCGAACAGGTCGTAGATCGAGAAGCGCCACCAGGCGAGCGCGAGCAGTCGCTCGACCACCGGCTCGGGGAAGCGCAGCCGCAGTACCCGGCCGGGCGTGCCGACGACGATGGCATAGGGCGGCACGTCGCGGAGCACGGTGGCGCGGGCGCCGATGATCGCGCCGGCGCCGACGGTGATGCCGGCCTTGAGAAACGCGCCCTGGCCGATCCAGACGTCCGGGCCGATCTCGGTCACCGGGCAGCTGGCGGCGAACGGGCGCTTGCGCTTGCGGATGAAGGGCAGGCTCGCCTCGGCGAGGAGCGTGTCCCAGCCGTTCACCTCCGGGTAGTAGCCGGTGCGCGAGGTGGTCAGCCAGTCGGTCGGGTGCTCGTGCGGGCCGACGACGACGCCGCTCGCCATCGAGCAGTAGCGGCCGAAGCGGGCGTTGTTGACGGTGCCGCCCGAGAGGTTGCAGAAGGCGCCGACGTCGAGAAAGGCGCCGGGCGGCACGGTGGCGATGATCGACGTCGGGCCCTCGATGCGCGAGCCGTCGGCGAGCCGGCCGGTGTGGCGCAGGCCCGGAACGCGCAGGCCCCCCTTGTCGAGCGCGGCGAGCGCCTCGCCGTCGAGGGTGAAGGGTGTCGCCATGGTGCCTCCTCCGGGATCTCCGGCGATCTAGCGCGGCGATGGGTTGCGATCGGGTGAACGGGGCCGGGCGGGGGCTGGCCGATCCGCGCGGCTCGGCCCGTCGTGGTTAACGCGCCACGCCCCCAATCTCGATCGTAGCGTCCGCTCGCCTGAGCGAAAGCCGCGGCGGTGACATGTGGTTAAGGCCGCCGGGTCCGGCGGTCGGTGCTCATCCTGACCTCCGGGCTTCCCGTGTCGGGACGGGAGCGGGGCCGCGGGTTTCCGTGGGCACGGCCTCACTCCTCGCGCAGCGCGCGGCCGAAGTGGCGCAGGATCGGCTCGAGGAAGTAGTCGCCGGCGCGGCGCTCGCCGGTGCGGATCGCCACCTCGACCGGCATGCCGGCGGTGAGCGAGACGTGGTCGAGGCCGGCGAGCGTCGAGGTGTCGAGGCTGACCTTGGCCTCGAAGTAGTCCGAGCCGTCGCGCTCGTCGGTCAGGATGTCGGCCGAGACGTAAATGACCTCGCCCTCCAGCGTCGGCGCCTTGGCGCGCTTGTAGGCGGACAGCTTGATCTTCGCCGGGCGGCCGACGTGTACGGTGTCGATGGTGTCGGGCGGCAGGTGGACCTCGGCGACCAGCCGGTCGGCGTCGGGGACGATCTCCATCACCGAGGCGCCGGAGCCGACCACGGCCCCCGGCGAGATCGTGTTGATGTTAACGACGACGCCGGCCTGCGGCGCGCGGAGCTTTCTCCGCTCGAGCACGTCCTCGCCGGCGCCGATCTGGCTCGTCACCTCCTGCAGCTGGCGGCGCGCCTCGGTCAGCTGCTGGCCGACGTCGGCGAGGCGCTGCTGGCCGAGCGTCTCGATGTCGGTGCCGGCGCGGGCGATGTCCTCGGCGGCGGCGGCGGCGAGGCCCTTCTGCTCGTCGCGGTCGCCTTCGAGGAGCGCGAGGTTGCGGTCGAGCTCGAGCAGCTTCTGCCGCGGCGTGGCGCCCTTGTCGACGAGCCGCGCGGTGTTGGCGCGCTCGTCCTGCCAGAGCGCGAGCTGGCGCTCGGCGGCGGTGGCCTGGGCCTCGGCGGCGCGCTTCTGGGCGGCGAGCTGGTCGATCTGGCGGCGGAGCGAGGCGATCTGGCCGGCGTGGGCACGCAAGCGCGCCTCAAAGAGCCGCACCTCGGCGGCGACCTGGGCGGGCGCGGCACCGGTCGCGGGCGCGGTGGCGGGGTCGAGCGCGGCGGCGCCGGCCTCCTCGGCCTCCAGGCGCCAGATCGCCAGCGCGAGCGCGCGCGCGGACGCCTGGAGCCCGGCGAGCTGCGCCTCGGTCTGGATGGCGTCGAGGGTGGCGACGACCTGGCCGGCTTCGACCCGGTCGCCGGACTTCACCAGCAACTCGCGCAGGATGCCGCCCTCGAAGTGCTCGACGGTCTTGCGCTGGCTCTCGGCGAGAAGGATCCCGTGGGCGACCACCGCGCTGTCGAGGCGGGCGTACATGCCCCAGCCGCCGAGGGTGGCGGCGAGGCAGGCGATCGTCAGCATCGCCACGGCGAAGATCGGGCGGTAATCATGCCCGGGCAGCGCCAGCTCCTCGGCCGGCGTCATCGCGCGGCTCCGGCGGCGGGGAGGGCGCGGGCGGGCTTCGCCACGGCGCGCTGCGGCGCGAGCGTGCCCATCACCTCGGCGCGGTCGCCGACCTGGGCGACCATGCCGTCGCGGAGCACGAGGAGCCGGTCGGCGCGGTTCAGGATCGACATGCGCTGCGCGACGACGAGGACGGCAGCGCCGCGCGCGCGGGCCGCCTCGATGGCGCCGATGAGCGCGGCCTCGCCGTCGGCGTCGAGCGCGGAGTTCGGCTCGTCGAGCACGATGAGGTGCGGGTTGCCGAAGAGCGCGCGGGCGAGCGCGAGCCGCTGGCGCTGGCCGCCGGAAAGCCGCGCGCCACCAGCGGTCAGCATGGTCTCGTAGCCCTGCGGCAGCCGGCCGATCATCTCGTGCACGCCGGCGGCGCGGGCGGCGGCAACCACCTCGGCCATGTCGGCGTCGCGGAAGCGGGCGATGTTCTCGCGGACCTTGCCGTCGAGGAGCAGCGGCTCCTGCGGCAGGTAGCCGACGGCGGTGCCGAAGCTCGAGCGCTCGTGGGTGAAGGTCGACTGGCCGTCGAGGAAGATGCCGCCGGCGGTCGGCGCCCAGAGCCCGACGACGAGGCGCGCGAGCGTCGATTTGCCCGCACCCGAGGGGCCGACGACGCCGAGAAGCTCGCCCGCCTCGAGGCGGAAGGAGACGTTGCGGAGGAGCGCCGTGTCCTGGCCGGCGGGGACGTAGCTCAGCCGGTCGACGACGAGGACCGCGCGCTCGACCGCCACGCCGGTGCGCGAGCGTCCCGCGGCGCCCCGAACCAGCACGTCGCGCAGGCGCTCGAGCGCGGCGAAGGCGTCGAGCCATTGCCGCCAGCCGTCGATCAGGTGCTCGAAGGGCAGGAGCAGGCGCGCGCTGATGACCGCGGAGGCGGTGATCGTGCCGGGCGAGACGGCGTGGCGCACGACGAGCGTGGCACCGGCGCAGAGGATGGCGATCTGCAGCGCGATCCGCAGCATCTTGGCGACGGCGTGCAGCGCCTTGGCGACGGCGCGGCCGCGCTCCATGCTCTCGAGCGCGCGGGCCTGCGAGACGCGCCAGCGCTCGGCGACTGCCGGCAGCATCCCCATGGCGGTGATGACCTCGGCGTTGCGGATCGCCGCCGCGGTCTCGTTCTGCACCCCGCCCGAGGCGAGCGTGGCGCGCGACGACGGCCGGCGGGCGAAAAGCTCCGTGGCGACCGCCATCCCGGTCAGCACCATGGCCCCGACGAGGCCGATGATGCCGTAGACCGGATGCAAGAGGAAAAGCACCAGCAGGAAGAACGGCGTCACCGCGAGGTCGAGCGGCAGCACGATGGCGCCGGAGGCGACGAAGGTGCGCAGGTCGTTGAGGTCGCGCACAGCACCGGCGGCGGTGCCGGTGCCGTCGCGCAGCGTCGCCTCGACCGCCGCCTCGAACACCGGTCGGCCGAGGCGGGCGGCCATGCGCGCGCCGAGGATGGTGAAGATGCGCGCGCGCAGGAAATCGAGCGTCGCCTGGAAGAAGAGCAGGATCGCGACGATCAGGGTGAGGGCGGCCAGCGTGTCGAAGCTGCCCGAGGAGATCACCCGGTCGTAGATCTGGATGGTGTAGAGCGGCAGCGCGAGGTGCAGGAGGTTGACGAAGAAGCCGACCAGCGCCGCGGCGCCAGCGCCGGCGCCGAGGTCGCGCATCGCCTCCCGAAGCTCGGGGGACTCAGGCTTCCGCGCCATGGCTCAGGCGGTCCGGGCGCAATCCGCCGGCGCGGCGCGGCGCGCGAGCAGGCGCTCGAAGAGCTCGACGTGCTGGCGCGCGGCATCGTCCGAGCTGGTCGGCGGGCGGATGCCGGCGCGCAGCCGCTCCCAGAGCGCCGGCTCCCGGATCGCGCGGGTCATCGCCTCGGCGAGGCTCTCGGGGTTGGCGACGTGGAAGTGCAGGCCGTCGATGCCGTGGCGCACCTTCTCGGCCATGCCGCCGATGTCGGAGGCGATGATCGGGCGGCCGTGGTGGAACGCCTCCTGGATCACCACGGGCGCGTTCTCCCACCAGGTCGAGGGGACGATGGTCCAGTCGACCTCGCGCATCAGGCTCGGCAGGTCCGGCGACTTGTAGGAGCCCATGAAGCGCAGGCGGCGGCCGGCGAGCTTGAAGAGGTCGCGGACGGCGGCCTGGAAGTCGTCGGGCTGGTGCTCGAGGTTGCCGCCAAAGACGTAGAGGATCGAGTCGCCCCAGACGTCTTGAGGAATGCGGGTGACGGCGTCGACGAGGACGCGGATGCCCTTGAACGGGTTGAGCTGGCCGAAATAGGCGAAGCGGTTGCGGCGGCCGCCCGGTGCTATGGCGCGGGCCGGCGCCGTCGCGCCGCCGTCGAGGCCGTTCTCGATCATCACGAGCTTCTCGCGCGGCAGCCCCCAGTCGGCGAAGCGGCCGAGGAGGAAACGCGACGGCGAGACGAAGGCGTCGACCTCGGCGAGGAACGACTTCAGGAACAGCTCGCGCCGCATGAGGTTGGCGGGGCCGATCTCGGGGAAGCAGACGCCGCACTCGGACGGCGACGCCTTGGCGCAGAGGGCGCCCGAGCGCGCCTTGATCATCTGGCCGTGGTTGGCGCAGATCGGCAGGTACTCGTGCAGCGTCATCACCACCGGCACGTCGGGACCGAGCGCGCGGCGCGTGGCGCGGAGCGCCTGCACGCCGAAGCCCATGACGTGGTGGAAGTTCACCACGTCGGGCCGGAGGTCGGCGAGGAAGCGCTCGAAGTGCTCCATGAGCGCCTCGAGCTCGTTCGAGCCGAGGTTCAGCCAGTCGTAGTCGTTCGACCAGTAGAGCGTCTCGTCCGGGCCCTGGCCGAGCGACATGAGCGGTGTGGCGCGGTGGCGGGCGACGGGCGGGCCGACGCCGGCCAGATAGTGCGCGTCCCAGCCGTCGCGCGACTGCAGCCCGCGGAAGAGGTTCCACGACGCGACCTGCGCGCCGCCGATCGAGAAGGTCGGATGCGCGTGCGACAGGATCAGGGCCTTCATGCCGCGGTCTCCTCCGATTCAGCCTGGGCGGGAGCGATGGCGCGGCGGGCGAGGAGTGCCGCGTCGATTCGGCGCACCAGGGCCGAGTCGGCCTCGGGCCCCGCGTCCTCGAGGGCCCAGAACTCGACCGCGCCCGAGCACCAGCTGGCAAAGCCTGTGGCGGCGAGGCGGGCGGCGAGGTCGACGTGGGCGTGCGTCTCGCCGAACAGCCGCCCGGCAAAGCCGCCGACCCGAACGAGCGTGGCGCGATCGACGAGCGCGATGGCGGCGGCGCCGGTCGGTGCGGGACGCGGCGCGCCGCGCGGCAGGCGGACGGCGCCGAGCCCGGCCAGGCTGC
>JBDHSS010000199.1:0-5992 GCA_039808205.1 Paracoccaceae bacterium
GAAGGCCGAGGCCGGCTCCATGCCGTAGGTGACGGGCAGGAGCAGCGCCACGGTCAGCGCCGGGCCGATGCCGGGCAGGACGCCGATCGCGGTGCCGAGGACGACGCCGAGGAAGCACCAGCCGAGGTTGCCGAGGGTGGTGGCGACCGAGAAGCCGTGCATGAGCGCGGAGAAAGTATCCATGTCAGCGCCTCACGATGCGGGGTCGAGGAAGGGCTCGAGGAGTGAGCCGAGCGGCAGGTCGAGGTCGAGGCCGTAGTCGAAGAGCAGGTAGGTGCCGACGGTCAGCAGCACGCCGATGGCGAGGCTGGTGAAGAGCTTGCGGCTGCCGAAGACCCAGGCGACGGCGGCGTACATCAGGCTGCCGGCGAGGACCCAGCCGAGCCATTCGAGCGTCAGGATCATCGCCGCGAAGGCGGCCGCACCGAGCGCCGCGGCCTTCAAGTCGAGCTCCGGGATCTCGTCCGGCCCAGCCCGCTTGGCCCAGGCTTCGTAGAGGAGGCGTGCGCCGACGGCGACGAGGCCGAAGCCGATGATCGCCGGGAAGGCGCCGGGGCCGACCGCCGCCTTGGCGGCCGAGGCGGGCGTCGCCGAGACGTCGGCGAGCACGAAGAGGCCGAGGCCGGTGGTGAAGAGGCCGACGATGGCCTCGGGGAGTTGCAGGCGGCGGGTGGCGGACATGGTGGCGATCCCCGGCGTTCGACTACTGGAGGACGCCGGCCTGGTGCAGGGCGTCCGAGATGCGGGCGTTCTCCTCCTTCAGGAAGGCGCCGAACTCGTTCGCGGGCTGGTAGGCGTCAATCCAGTTGCGCGACTTCAGGAGCTCGGCCCAGGCCGGCGACTTCGCCATCTCGGCGAAGGTTTCCTTCAGCGCGGCCTGCTGGTCGTCCTTCAGCTTCGGGTTGGTGACGACGCCGCGCCAGTTCATCACCGTCAGGTCGACGCCGGCCTCCTTGAAGGTCGGAGCATCGAGCCCGGCGATGCGCTCCTCGCCGGAGACGGCCAGCGCGATCAGGTCGCCGGACTCGATCTGGGCGCGGAACTCCTCGAAGCCGGAGATGCCGAGGGTGGTGTGGCCGCCGAGCACCGACGCCAGCACCTCGCCGCCGCCGGCATGGACGACGTAGTTGATCTTGGTCGGGTCGACGCCGACCGTCTTCGCGAAGAGCCCTGCCGTGATGTGGTCGACGCCGCCGATCGAGCCGCCGGCCCAGGAAACCGCACCGGGATCGGCCTTCAGCGCCGCGACGAGATCGTCCACCGTCTTGATCTTCGAGCTCGCCGGGACGACCAGCACGTCCTGCTCGCCCATGAGCCGGGCGACGGGCACGACCTCCTCGAGCGTCACCGGCGACTGGGTGGTGAGCACGCCGCCGACGAGCGCGAAACCGACGATCATCGCCACCGGCTTGCGCGGCTTGGTGGTCAGAAACTGCGCCAGGCCGACGGTGCCGCCGCCGCCGGCGACGTTCACCACCTCGACGGCCGGCACGAGACCATCGGCCTGCAGAACCTGCTGCACGCCACGCGCCAGCTGGTCGTAGCCCGACCCGGGGCTCGACGGCGCGAGGATCTCGAGGGAGTCGAGCTTGGGCTCGGCCTGGCCCGGCAGGGTGAGCGAGAGGGTGGCGAGGGCGGTGGCGGCAAGCAGCGAAAAGCTGCGGCGGGTGAGAGCGGACATGCGGGTTCCTCCGGTTTGGCCATCCGGCCTTGGCTTCTGGTTGTTGGTCTCGTGGAGAGGCGTCAGACGGTGGCGGGCGACCCCGCGAGCGCGTCGAGGACGCGGGTCGTGAAGGCGTCGGTCCCGAGCGTCCCGCCGAGGTCGGCGGTGCGGCTCTCCCGATCGTCGAGCGTCCGTTCCACCGCAGCCTCGACGGCCGTCGCCGCACGTGCGAATTCCGGGCGCTCGTGGCGGCGGGCGAGCCAGTCCAGCAGCATCGCGGCGGAGAGGATCAGCGAGGTCGGGTTCGCCTTGCCCTGGCCGGCGATGTCGGGCGCCGATCCGTGCTGCGCCTGGGCGACGCAGACGCCGTCGCCCTCGCTGATCGAGCCGCCGAGGCCGAGGCTCCCACAGAGCTCGCTCGCCTCGTCGGAGAGGATGTCGCCGAACATGTTGGTGGTGACGAGGACGTCGAACGTGTCGGGCCGACGGATCAGCAGTGCCGCGGTCGCGTCGACGATCAGCTCCTCGAGCGTCACATCCGGGTAGTCGGCCGCGACCTTGCGAACCTCGCGCAGGAACAGCCCGTCGGAAAGCTTGACGACGTTGGCCTTGTGCACCGCCGTCACCTTCTTCCGCCGGCCGCGCGCCAGCTCGAAGGCGGCGCGGGCGACGGCCCGGCTTGCCTTGGCCGTCACCTTGCGGACCGAGAGCGCGGTGTCCTCGTCAGGCATGAACTCGCCGGTGCCGGCAAACATGTTGCGGTCGGAATAGAAGCCTTCGGTATTCTCGCGGACGATGATGACGTCCATCGGCTTGCGCAGCACCGTCAGGTCCGGGCGGGAGCGGCAGGGCCGGACGTTGGCGTAGAGCTTGAACGCGGTGCGCAGCGCCCCCGACGGGTTGATCCCGCCCTTGTCGCGGGACGGATACTCGTAGTGCGAGACCGGACCGAGGATGACGCCATCGACCTCGGGGATGCGCGTCATCACCGCGTCGGGCAGCGTCGTGCCCTGCTCTGCGAGCGACTTCAGGCCGATGTCGGACTGTTCGATCTCGAGGCCGAGCCCGAAGGCGGCGTCGGCGCGCTCCAGGACCCGGAGGGTAGCTTCGGTGATCTCGGGGCCGATCCCGTCGCCGGGCAACACCAGCAGGCGCATGCGTCTCTCCTCGCGCTTCATTGTCAACGGAGGGAGGGCAAGCCGGGTTCGTTGCCGCCCGAGGTGGGGCCGCTTCCTCTGCCGGTCCGGAGCCCTCCCCGGTATGGTATTTATTGATCTTGAAATGCCAGATACATTACGAATCGGTTTTTAGCAAGCGATAAAAACCAGAGCTTGGCCACGGGCGCGAAATCTGGCATGAAGGCGCATCGCCAGACGGATGCCGCACACGATGACCAGCCTTGCCGACAGCCTCGCGAACCAGATCGCGACCCACATCCGCAGCGAGGGCCTGCGCAGCGGTGACCGGCTGACTGAGCGCAAGCTTGCCGAGCAGTTCCGCGTGTCGCGCTCGCCGGTACGCGCGGCGATGAAGCAGCTCGAGGAGGCCGGGGTGCTCGTCGCCGGCGAGCGCAGCGGTTACCAGGTGGTCGACGTCGATGCCGCGGTCCGCATCGCCGATACCCCGGCTGAGGAAGATGCAGACGAAGCGGTCTACCTGCGGATCGCCCGGGACCGGGTCTCGGGCGCGCTGCCGGAGCGCATCACCGAGAACGAGTTCCTGCGCCGCTACGACCTGACCAAGGGCCGCCTCGCCAAGCTCCTGCGCCGGATGGCCCAGGAGGGCTGGATCGAGCGTCTTCCCGGAAACGGCTGGGAGTTCCTTCCGGTCCTGACCTCACTCGAGGCCTACCGCGACAGCTACCGCTTCCGGCAGCTGATCGAGCCGGCGGCACTGCTCGAGCCGCGGTTCGAGCTGAACCGACCGGCGCTGGAGCAGCGCCTCGCGCAGCAGCGCTGGCTCGTCGAGGGCGGCATCTGGACCGTACCCGACGCCCGGCTCTTCGAGCTCAACAGCGGCATGCACGAGTCGGTCATCGAATGCAGCCGCAACATCTTCTTCATCGACGCCCTGAAGCGTGTCGACCGCCTGCGCCGCTTGTTCGACTACGGGCAGATGCTCGACCGTGACGTCGCCCGGGAGCGGTGCCGTGAACACGTCGAACTCCTGAACCTTGTCCTCGACGGGAAGAACCAGGAGGCTTCGGTGTTCCTGCATAGGCACCTCGCAGCGCTCGGTCCGTTGAAGGCTTCCCGGCTGGGTCGCGGCCACGACGCCGCGACCGCAGCCGAGTAGGCCGGCATCGCAGGGACGACGAAGAAGCTCCGGCGACCAGAGGGCGTTGCCGGAGCACCTGCGGAGGACGAGCATGGCGCACGAGGCGCGACGACGCCCCGAGCGCTGGCGGGGGCGCGCGCGTCCTGGCTGCTGCGGCCGCTGTCAGCCCGACGATCCCCTTCTCGTCGATCGGCCTGGGACGCACGACCGACCGCGGGGCGCTAATCGAGGTCCTGCGCGGAATATTCTCCGGATCGATCGCGCCTGTGTCTGCGTCCGAGGGCGCCGCGTTCGGAACGTTCGAGTTCCTCTCCGCCGAGATCGAGGGCGCCGTCGCTCGTCTGCGTCGCGGCCGCGGCTGGACCGCACAGCAGGTCGCCGAGGTGACTGGCTGGAAGGAGGCATGCGTGTCGGCCTGGTGTCGGCAGGGACTGATCGCGGCGACGCCCTTCCCGCGCTCTCGCGGCATCGGGTACACCATCGAGCCCGATGCGCTGGCCGCCTTCCAGACGCGGTACGTCACGGTCGCCGCGCTGGCGCGCGAAGCGGGCTGCTCGCCGCGCGGCATGCTGCGCAGGCTCGCCGATGCCGGCGTCGTCACCCACGGCGCCTTCGCCGACGGAACGGCCCGCCGGGGGCATGTCGTCAGGATCGCGAACCTCGTTCCGACCGTTGCCGGAGCGCCGGCGCCGCCACCAACGATTAACCATTCCGCCTGTTCGCCACCCTGATCGCCTTCGTGCCGTTCGGCTCCGGCCAACCTCTCCGCCGGGTGCAGAAAGCGCCCGCAGCCACCGGAGGTTCACATGGCTGAAGACGAAAGAGACTCCGAGACCGTCACCCTCGAGGTGCCGTCCCGGATACTGAGAGACCTCCGGTTGCTGGTCGATGCCGGGCTCTTCCTCTCGGTGGACGAAGCCCTGCGGGAGTCGCTCCTCTCGAGCTGGCGCTACCTGCGCGCCAGCTGCCACCGCATCCGGATCGACCTGGGCGATTCGGCGGAGGACGAGGACGCGCAGCCTGAAGCGTGACTCGACCCTGCCCCGGGGCGCCGATCGGCGCCCCGGGGCTCCGAACCCCCTCTTGACGGCATGGCGCCCCTGGCGCCGCGCGAGGGACAGGAGGGGCATGATGTACTACGATCCGGACGCAGCGATGCTCGCGCGGCTCGAAGCGGAGGCGTTCAGGGATGAGCGCGCGCTGGTCGCCGAGGGGCAGCGGCTCGTGCTTCACCGCGGGCGCGAGTTAGTGGCCATGAGCGCGCCTGTCGCCGGCTCCGCCGGCGCACGAGAGGCGGAGCGTTTCATCGACATCGTCCTGTGGGGCGAGCGCTCGCCGGACGGATGGCCGCTCGGTGCCATGATCGCGACGTTTCGAACGCCTGCTTACCCCTCGCCGGGTGACCGCGCGCTGCATGCCGACCTGCTTCGGTCCCTGCTCAGGCTCGCGAGGAGCGCCGACGACCTTCACGACCTTCGCGCGCAGCTGGGTCAACGCGGGGCCGCGGGCCGGCGCCGTCTGGACTGACCGCCTGCCGGCGGCCTTGACGGTCACGGTGACCGGCGACTGATCCGTTCCAGTGCGCGAGCGCGGCTCTCGCCTGCGCACGCAGAGTGCGTATCCACACCGACGAGGCCACGGCGGCCGAGCCCTGCGGCGGGACATGCCGATCGCTCGAACCGATGCTGGAGGCCCTCGGCAAGCCCGAAGGCTTCTCGGAAGCGTTCCTCGATGACCTTCGCGACGTCATCGCCGGGTTCGAAGCCCGGATCTCCGCGGGCACGACGGTCGGGTATCGCCGGATCGCGGCTGTGAGGCAGCTCACGTCGCACGATGTCATTCGGAGCCGGTCCTTGCCCAGCCCCCGGCCGATGATTCTGACGGTCGAGCTCTGACCCATGCCCGTCTCCTCGGAAGGAGGGGGAAGACCACGGAGGGAAGCAGGAGAGGTGCCGACCGACATCTCGAGGGTCGGTGTCAACGGCGGCGGGAAAGCCAGCCACGGGGCGGCGCAATTGTCTACCACTCCGGGGATCCTGAACTGATGCTGGG
>JBDHSS010000200.1:0-5988 GCA_039808205.1 Paracoccaceae bacterium
GCGATGTCGCGGGCGCGCTCTAGGCTCGCGACCGGCCCGTCGCCGGAGCCGGTCGGCGCCGAGCGGCGGCCGCTCCAACGGTCGTCGCCGTCGGGCGCCACATAGACCGCGCGTGGGTCGTCGGCGATGGCTGGCGACGCCGGGCGCGGCCCGGCGCTCGCTCGGTAGAGCGCTGCCGCCGGCGCGAGGCAGCGAAACGCTGCCGCCGGCGGCAGCGTCACCGACTGCAGGTAGATAACCGCGGCGGCACCGCCGACCGTCAGCAGCACGAAAAGGACGCCGAGAACCCGCCTCACCACCGCATTCCCGTGGCTGGTGCCCGACCTTCCTCCTCAGCCATGACCGAACTCGAGCCGGGAGCCGCCAGCTCGCTCGGGATAGCGCAGCGAGATCGACAGGACCGCCGCGGCGAACAGCGTGAAGAACAGGTCGTTCTGCAGCAGGAAGATCGCCTCGGTCAGGTTCATCACCAGGAACATGCCGATCAGCACGTTGGGCCACAGCCATCCGTCCTCGGGATGGTTGCAGTGCAGCACCGCCCCCTGCCAGCAGGCCCGCGCCACCACGACGAAGAGCACGAGCAGGCCGACGATGCCGAGACCGAGCAGTGTCTCGCGGTATCCGTTGTGCGAGTGCGGCGCCATCCAACCGATGATTGCCCAGATTCGCCAGGCATCGCCGTTGCCCTCGCTCCAGAACGCCTGGTAGCCGTAGCCGAGCACCGGCTGGCGCGCGATCATCTCGTCCACCAGCGCCCAGAGCGGCACCCGACCGGTCAGCGTCGCATCCTTGCCGAGCGCCTCGAGGGCGGGGCCGAGATAGAGGCTGAGCAGGGTCAGGAGCACCGCGACGAACTGGAGCAGCAGCAGGATCATCACGAACCGGTTGATCCGCCGCCGCTGCCGCGCCAGCGCGCGGTAGAAGGCGGTGAGACCCGCCGCGGCGGTCACCGACAGCAGGCCGGTCATCGAGGTGGAGGCAACCAGGCAGACCAGGCTCGCCGGCAGGACCAGCAGTCCGATCCGCTGCATGCCCAGCGTCCGATCCACCACCATGATCCCGGCGATCACGGTGCAGAGCGCCGCGGCCCAGCCGAGCACGTTCTTGTGCACGAAGATGCCCATCGCCGCGCCGTCGAGCATGAACGAGCGGCCGGGCATCGCGCCCATGGCGAGGATGCTCAGGATCATCATCGGACCGAGCACCGCGACCACGAGCAGCATCAGTTGCGACGGTGTGAAGCGGATCGCGAGCAGGTACGACAGGAGCATCGAACCGAGCAGGCCGATCGCGCGGCGCAGCGTCACCGACGGGCCGATCGACCACAGGATCGACATGAAAGGCAGCGCCAGCAGCGCCAGCATCGGCAGGTTGCGCCGCACGGCGACGACGAGCTGCGAGGGCTGACGCGCGAGGAGCCCCGCCGCGATCAGGTAAACCGGCAAGCCGAGCAGCCGCAGCTTGGAGCGCGCCGAGTCGGTGAGCTCGCCGACCTCCGGCCCCATCAGCAGGAACGGAAAGATCGCACCGCTCAGCAGGAAGAGCGCCACCCAGGCACCCACCCACTCGAGCGTACGCCAGCGGATCCTCGGGCCGTAGATCGGCTCCTCGACGACGAGGCTCACGTCGGACCGCCGGGCGGCGCGGTGCGGCGCCGGCGCGGCAGCGCCGGCCCTGACGGAGGATGGAATCGTGACACGATCGGATACGCCCGCGGAACTCAGGAGAACTCGGTGCCCGAGGATCTGCCGGCGTCCGCCTCGGGTCAAGCTTGCCCGCCCCGGCGAGACCTCATCCAAAAGTCGGAGGTTCCGGGCCGTGGCGGGCGGGGTGTCCTTCGAACGGGTAGTCGCCTTTGAGTGATTTCCCCCTGTGGTGGTGTTTCGCAAGCCCCCAGGCGGCGCTATGGTGCAGCGCGTGGTCGAACGAGTGGGACGGGCTTTCGCAGGCCCCGTTCATCCTTGGGGAGTGGCGAGTCGCGTGACCTGGCGCTGGGCGGGCATCCTTCTGCTGCTGTGGTCGGCGCTGCCGGCGCGGGCGGACTATCTCGTCCAGCGCGGCGACGTGCTCTTCGTGTCGATCGCCGAGGAGAACGACACCGGACGCGATGCCCGCGTCAATGCCGACGGTAGAATCATGCTGCCGCACATCGGCGGGGTCGAGGCGGCCGGCAACGACCTCGACACCATCCGCGGCCGGATCGAGCGCGCGCTCACCGATCGCGGGATCATCCTGAAGCCGACCGTCGTCGTCGAGGTCTCCACCTATCGCCCGGTCTACGTCGGGGGCGCAGTGGCGCGGCCGGGCGCGATCGGCTTCGAGGTCGGGCTGACCGTGCGGCAGGCGCTGGTGCTTGCCGGCGGCGTCGACAAGACGCGCGACAAGGCGCTGCCGACCACGGCCGAGCTGCTCGAGCTCAAGTCGAAGTGGAAGGTGAACGCCGCCCAGCTCGTGGAGATCGACAGCCAGATCGCGCGCCTCAATGCCGAGCTCGCCCAGTCGCCCGAGCTCGACCGCTCGGCGGTCGACACCTCGGGCGTGGCACCCGAGGACGGCGCCTCGATCCTCGATCTCGACAGCCGGCTCCTCCACGACGAGGTGACGGCGCAGCAGACCGACCAGCAGCACCTGCAGGATCTGGTCGGGCTCGTCGACTTCGAGCTCGACGTGCTCGCCAAGCAGGCGACGCTGCAGGATTCCGAGCGCGCGCTGCAGCAGTCCGAGGTCGAGAACGCGCGCAACCTGCACCAGCAGGGCCTGATCCCCCTGCCCCGGCTGCAGGAGCTCGAGCGCGAGGAATCGCGCCTGCAGCGCGATCTGCTCGAGAACCAGGCCTTTGCCGCCCGCGCCCGCCAGACCAAGGCGACGAGCCAGTACGACATCGGCGCCTCGCTCAGCAAGTGGCGCCTCGAGGTGCAGGGCAAGCTGCGCGATGCGCTGCTCGAGCGGATGCGGCTCAAGGCCGAGTCCGAGGTGATCGCGGGCAGCCTGGTCGCCGCCGGCATCGTCCTGACCGACGACCAGCGCTTCACGACGGCGACGCCGAGCGTCACCATCCACCGCACCGTCGAGGGCAAGCAGCAGACGATCGAGGCCGGCCCCGAGACCGAGATCCTTCCGGCCGACGTGCTCGACGTCACCGTCGCAGGGGGGCCGTCCGGATGATCCCGCCAGCGCCGGAGATGCGGCCGGCGGGCGCCGCCCGCCCCCGGATCAGCGTCATCGTCAACAACTACAATTACGGCCGCTTCCTGCCGCGGGCGATCGACAGCGTCCTCGCCGAAGCCTGCCCGGAGGCCGAGATCGTCATCGTCGACGACGGCTCGACCGACGACTCGCGCGCGGTGATCGCCGCCTACGGCGACCGCGTCGTTGCGGTCCTTCAGGCGAACGGCGGCCAGGCGGCCGCGATCAACGCCGGGGTCGCGGCGGCGAAGGGCGAGATCCTCGCCTTCCTCGACGCCGACGACTGGATCGCCCCCGGCCGGCTCGCCGCGGTCCTCGCGGCCTTCGACGCCGACCCGGAGGCAGTCCTCGTCTACCATCGCCTGCAGGGCGCGGCGAGCGACGGCGCGCTGATCGGCCGGCCGTTCCCGCGCTCGCTCTGCGACGGCGACATCTCCGGGCGCCTGTTGCGGACCGCCGGCTGGTGGCCGTTCCCGCTGACCTCGGCCGTGGCGCTGCGCCGCTCGGCCTGGGACGCGCTCGGGCCGATCCCGCCCGGCTTCCGCATCTCCGCCGACGCATGGCTCGTCGGCGTCTATCCGTTCGTCGGCCGGGTCAAGGCGCTGCCCGCTGCGCTCGGCTTCTATCGCCAGCACGACAACGCCTGGTTCCGCACCGAGGACGACGCGCCGATGCTGCGCAAGCGCATGGCGCACTGGAAGGCAACCGTGGACGCCACCAACCGCTTCCTCGCCGCGCGCGGTCGCACCGGGCAGCTCCGCCTCGCCGACCATCAGCCCTATCACGTCGCCGCGGCCCGCCTCGGCGGCGTCGATCTGGCGGAGCGGCTGCGGCTCGTGCTCGGCGAGCTCCGCTTCGGCGGCGAGCCGAGCCTGCTGCGGCGGGTGCGCAGCGCGCTGGCGCTCGGCCGCAGCCTGCCGGCGCGCGGCGCCGGAATGGCCCCGCAGGAGAGCGCGGAATGAAGCCGCTGCTGCTCGTGAGCGAGCTCGAGGACTACACCATCTCCTTCGCCAACGGTCTCGCCAGCCAGATGCCCGTCATCCTCGGCGTGCCCGCCCGGCGCTATCGCGACATGGCGCGCTGGTTCCGCCCGGGCGTCGACCTGCGGCTGCTCGACTGGCCGCGCCACAGCAGCCCGAAGAACCTCGGCTTTCTCTGGAGCCTGACCCGGCTCATCCGCCGCGAGCGCCCGAGCCTCGTGCACCTGCTCAGCAATACCACGCTCTGGCTCAACTTCGCCGCGCCGCTCTGGCGGCCGATCCCGCTCGTCACCACCGTGCACGACGTGCGCCTGCATCCCGGCGACCGCGAGACGCAGGTGCTGCCCACCTGGGCGACGACGCTGATCGCGCGGCAGTCGGGCGATCTCGTCGTGCACGGCGAGAGCCTGAAAAGCCTGGCGGTCGAGCGCTTCCACAAGCGTCCCGACCACGTGCACGTCCTGTCGCACCCGTCGATCCAGCGCTACGTCGAGCTCGCCGCCGCCGAGGGGCTGACCCGGCGCGCATCGGAGCGGCCGTTCACCGTGCTGCTCTTCGGGCGCATCTTCGCCTACAAGGGCCTCGAGCAGTTGCTGCGCGCCGAGGCGGCGCTCGGCAACCGGATCCCCGACCTCCGGGTGGTGATCGCCGGCCGTGGCGACGATCCCTGGACCCGGCGGGCCGAGATGGGCGATCCGTCGCGCTACGAGGTGCACAACCGCTATATCGAGGACCGCGAGGCCGCCCAGCTCTTCCTCGACGCCGACGTCGTCGTCCTGCCCTATGCCGAGGCGTCGCAGAGCGGCGTCCTGAACCTCGCCGCCGCCTTCGGCCGCCCGGTGATCGTCACCGACGTCGGCGAGCTGCGCGCCACCGTCGAGCCGTCCCGGATCGGCCTCGTCGTCCCGCCCGAGAACCCCGCGGCGCTCGCCGACGCGCTCGCCACCCTCGCCGAGCGCCCCGCGCTCCGCCGCGAACTCGGCGACAACGCCCGCGCCTGGGCCTATGGTCCGAACGCGCCGGAGACGGTCGGTGCCCGCACCGCCGAGCTCTACCACCGCATCCTCGAGGAGCACAAAGCCCGATGAGCCCCACCGTCCGCCACTACGTCGCCGGTGGCCGCGAGCGCGGCGGCGGCATCGGCCGGCTGGTCGGCAACATCGTCGACGCCGCCGCCGCCGCCGGCGTCCGCCACGTCGTCACCGACACGCGCGGCCCGAGCTGGCGCGTGCCGCGCTCGCTCGGCCGACTCGGGCTGTCGCTCGCCACCGTCCTCTTCGACCGGGTCGCCGCACCCGACCGGATCCAGCACGTCCACGTCGCCGGCCGCGGCAGCACCGCGCGCAAGCTCATCCTGACCGGCCTCGCCCGCGGCATCGGCCTCGGCTACGTGCTGCACCTGCACGACTACGATTATGCCGAGGACTTCGCCCGCCGCTCGCCGCGGCTGCAGGCGGCGGTGCGGCGCATGTTCCAGGGCGCGGCGCGCGTGGTCGTCCTCGGCCAGCGCGACGCGGGCACGGTGACGGGGCTCCTCGGCGTCGATCCCGCACGCGTCAGCGTGTTCCACAACTGCGTGCGCGACCCGGGCGCCCCGGCCGCAGCGCACGCCCCCGTCCCGCGCGCCGAGCCGAGGATCGTCTTTCTCGGCCAGCTCAGCGAGCGCAAGGGGGTGCCCGAGCTTCTCGCCGCGCTCGCCGCGCCGCCGATGGCGGCGCTTCCCTGGCACGCGGTCCTCGCCGGCGACGGGCCGGTCGAGCGCTTCCGCGCCGAGGCCGCGGCGCTCGGCCTCGCGGCCCGCGTCGACATGCCCGCCTGGCTC
>JBDHSS010000201.1:0-5984 GCA_039808205.1 Paracoccaceae bacterium
TCGACGCACCGGAGCCCCGCCCCGGTCAGCGCCACGGCACTGTCGAGCGCCCCGGTCAGGTCGTCGGCGATGAGAAGCGCGCGCATGGCCAGTCTCACGTTGCTTTCGCCGCAGCTTACAGGTAAACATGTCAAATGTGAACGGGAAAATCGTCTCATCTCGACGGCGCAATCTGGCGACATTGGGCTGATATAACGACGGAAAGCTGCCGAACGCTCGCGACGCTATCCAGTTGACAACACCGAATCGAACCAGGCGAAGGAACCACGATGACCGCTTCCAACACCGCTCCGATCGTCATCACCATGGGCGATCCCTCCGGCGTCGGCCCCGAGGTGACGGTCAAGGCGCTGGCGGATCTCGACCGCGAGGAGCGGCGCGACTTCGCCGTGATCGGCGACCGCGCCGTCCTCGCCCGCGCCATCGCCGCCTCGGGTCTCGCGCTGCCGTTGGTCGCTCCCGGCGAGGACGGCATCCCGGTGATCGACGTGCCGGTCGCGGGCCTGCCGGACCGCTTCGGCGTGCTGAGCGAACGCTGCGGCGAGGCGGTCTTCCAGTACATCCGCACTGCCGTCGACTGGGCGCAGTCGGGGCGTGCCGCCGGGATCGTCACCGCGCCGATCAACAAGGAGGCGCTGAACGCCGCCGGCCACCACTACGACGGCCACACAGGGCTGCTCGCGCACCTGACCGGGCAGAAGGCGTCGTGGATGCTGCTGGCCTCGGAGCGGCTCAACGTCATCCACGTCTCGACCCACGTCTCCCTGCGCACCGCGATCGAGCGCGCCAGGCCCGAGCGGGTGCTCGAGACGATCCGCACCGGCCACCGCCACCTGCGCCGGATGGGGATCGCCGCGCCGCGCATCGCGGTGGCCGGCCTCAACCCGCACTGCGGCGAGAACGGCCTCTTCGGCACCGAGGACGCCGAGTTCCTCGCCCCCGCCGTCGCCGCCGCCCGGGCCGAGGGGATCGACGTCGTCGGGCCGATCTCGGCCGACACCGTCTATTATCGCGCCTATACTGGCAGCTTCGACCTCGTGGTCGCGCAGTACCACGATCAGGGTCACATCCCGATCAAGCTCGTCGCCTTCGACACCGCGGTCAACGTCTCGCTCGGCCTGCCGATCGACCGCTGCTCGGTCGACCACGGCACCGCCTTCGACATCGCCGGCACCGGCCGCGCCAAGCACGTCAACATGCTCTCGGCGCTGTCCTACGCCCGCCAGCTCGCGCGGAGCCGGCGCCAGAATGCCGCTGCGTGAGCGGGCGCTTGGGCCGGCGCTGGCTGGCGGCTTGCGCTTGCCGGCCCCGCGCCCGCCCAGCCAATCCCGGCGGGCGTGGAGCCTGCTTGTGCGACTTCACCATCAGCAAGGGACTGCCCCGGTCAGAACCGGTAACTCGCCCCGAACAGCGCGTCGAAGCTGTCGAACCCGCTCCGGATGGTCGCGCTCGGGCTGTCGAGGTCCTGCTCGTTGATCCCGAAGTAGCGCAGCTCGCCCGAGAGCGTCCAGCTCTCGTTCACCTGGTAGCCGATGCCGGCGAAGATCTGGTAGGCGAAGGTGAAGTCGCTCTCGAGCCGCGGCACGCCATTCGGCTTGTACTGCATGTCGGCCATGCCGAGGCCACCGCCGACGTAGGGCCGCAACGCGGGCGTCGACCCGGCGGGCGGGAAGGTATAGACGAGGTTGGCCATGTAGGCGTTGGACGCCACCTGTCCGGTGATGTTGGCGAGATCGTTGGTGAGGTCGCCGTCGGCGTTGCGATAGGCGTACTCGATCTCGGCGGCGAGGTTCGGGGTCAGGGTGTAGCCGGCCGACACGCCGATGACGTAGCCGGCGCTGTAGTCGATGCCGCTCGGGACCGAAGCGCCGACCTTCGGCTCGATGGTGAAATCGACGTCCTGCGGCATTGTCCAGCCGCCGAACAGCTTCATGGTGAACGGGCTGGTGCCGAGGCCCTGCGCCGAGGCGACGCCGGCGCCGGCGAGGAGGGCGACGGCGGCGGCGGCGGCGAGGGTTGGTGCTGCTCGGGTCATGGTCCGGTTCCGGAGTGGTTGCCTGGAGCCGGATGCTATCCCCGTGTCGTGCCGATCCCCAAGCGGCGCCGGCGCCCGCCGGTCGATTGTGCGACACCTGCGCCTCTCTCGCCACGCACGAGCACCGCCGTACGACGGTGAAGCCGGGACATCGAAACGCGAGAGGCGGGCCCCGCTCATCGCGGCCCGCCCCCGTCGGCTCAGAAGTGGTAGGTCGCGCCGACCAGCGCGTCGAAGGTCTCGAACGGCGCCTTGAACGAGAAGTCTTCGTTCTTGTAGTCCTGATCGTTGACCTGCATCCAGCGGACCTCGCCGTTGATGGTCCAGCTCGGGTTGACGTCGTAGGCGACGCCGGTGATCAGCTGATAGGCGAAGTTGTAGTCGCCGTTGAAGTCGGCGCCATTGTCGCGATTGAACTGCACGTCGGCGGCGCCGAGGCCGGCGCCAAGGTACGGCCGGAACGCGCCGTTGGTGCCGATGCCGTCGAAGGTGTAGATGACGTTGGCCATCCAGGCGTTCGACTGGATCGTGCCATCCTGCCCGGACAGGTTCTTCAGCGAGACGTCCGCGTTGCGGAACGCATACTCTAGCTCGGCCGAGAGGTTCGGCGAGATGGTGTAGCCGACCGCCGCGCCGAGGATGTAGCCGCTGTCGAAGTCGAAGCCGCTGTTGCCCGAGACGCCGGTGACCTCGTCGTTGAGCTCGAAGCTGTCGTTTTGCGGAATCGTCCAGCCCCCGAAGCCCTTCAGGTAGAACGAATTCGCGAATCCCTGCGCGCTCGCCGTGCCGACGCCCGCGAGGAGCGCCGCCGTGGCCACGGCGCCGAAGAGTGCTGCTGCTCGAGACATGTGAGCTGACCCCCTAGGTACGTTGTGGCTCACATATAGACCTTTCGGCGCCGAACGCCCACCCGGCCGGTGATCGACTGAAGATTATTTGATGCCGGCTTGACGCGCGCATTCGCCGGGTCGATGCGCGGTCACCTCGATCTCGACCAGCATCTCGGGCTCGTTGAGCCCGGCGATCACCATCGTCGCCGCCGGCCGCACCGCGGCGAAGGCCTCGCGCAGCGCCGGTGCGATCTCCGCCCGCAGTTCCGGCGCAACGATGGTGTATTGCACCCGCACCACGTCGGCGATCGCGAAGCCCGCCTCGGCGAGCGTGCGCTCGATGGTCGCGAAGGCGGCGCGCGCCTGCGCGAGCGCGCTCGCGGGCATCGTCATCGTCGCGTAGTCGTAGCCGGTGGTGCCGGCGACGAAGCACCACTCGCCGCTGACCACGGCGCGGCTGTAGGCGAACTCGACCTCGAACGGCGAGCCGGTGCTGATCGTGCGGCGCATGACGAGATCCGGAAGGCTGCGGGTCGAAACCTAGCGGTGCAGCCGGCCGGACGCCAGCCGGCCCGCTCAAGATCGTCTGACGCTTCCGGTTGCCTGCCGGGGCGGAGCGCGTATGCTTGCCCCCCGGTCAGAAGCACCGGTGGAGGAAGCGATGCGAGGACGGATCCCCATGCCGAGAATGACACTTGCAGCCATCGCCCTGGCGGCCCTTGCCGGCTTGCCGGCAATCGCCCATGCGGACGACGACGCCCAGATCGAGGCCGGCGAGAAGGTCTTCAAGAAGTGCGCCGCCTGCCATGCGGTCGGCGAAGGCGCCAAGGACCGCGTCGGCCCGTCGCTCAACGGCGTGATCGGCCGCACCGCCGGCACCGAGGAGGGCTTCAAGTACTCCCCCGCCATGGTCAAGGCCGGCGAGGGCGGCATGGTCTGGAACGACGAGACGCTCGACACCTATCTCGCCGACCCGAAGGCGGCGGTGCCCGGCAACAAGATGGCCTTCCCGGGCCTCAAGTCCGAGGACGACCGCAAGGCGGTGATCGCCTACATCAAGCACGAGGGCGGCGACTCCTGAGATCGTGCAGCACGGGGGGGTGAGATGGGGATCACGCGCGTGATCTGACTCAGGCAGACCCGTCATTTGCTTGGGCACCTGCCCAGGGTTCGGCCGCGGCGCGGCCGGATCCGCACGAGGCCGCGGGAGCCTCGGATCCCGGGCTTGTCTCGACTCCCTCGCGTCTGTATGGCCCGCGCGATGAGCCTCAACCCGCCCGACCTGCGCCCGGATCGCGCGCCACCGCTCCGCCTCGACGAGGCCGCGCGGCCCGGCCAGCCGCGCGTCGGCATGGTCAGTCTCGGCTGCCCGAAGGCGCTGGTCGATTCCGAGCGCATCCTGACCCGGCTGCGCGCCGAGGGCTACGCCATCTCGCCCGACTACGCAGGCGCCGAGGCGGTCATCGTCAACACCTGCGGCTTCCTCGACTCGGCCCGCGCCGAAAGCCTCGAGGCGATCGGCGAGGCGCTGGCCGCCAATGGGCGGGTGATCGTCACCGGCTGCCTCGGCGCCGAGGAGCACCTGATCCGCGGCGCGCATCCAAGCGTGCTCGCCGTCACCGGCCCGCAGCAGTACGAGGCGGTGCTGGAGGCGGTGCACGCCGCGGTGCCGCCGGCGCCCGACCCCTTCGTCGACCTCCTGCCGGCCGCCGCCGTGCACCTGACGCCGCGGCACTACAGCTATCTGAAGATTTCCGAGGGCTGCAACCATCAGTGCCGCTTCTGCATCATCCCCGACATGCGCGGCCGGCTGGTGTCGCGCCCGGCGCACGCGGTGCTGCGCGAGGCGGAGAAGCTGGTCGAGGCCGGCGTGCGCGAGCTCCTCGTCATCAGCCAGGACACCTCGGCCTATGGCGTCGATCGCCGGCACGACGCCCACCCGTGGAAGGGCCGCGAGGTCCAGAGCCACCTGACCGACCTCGCGCGCGAGCTCGGCGGGCTCGGCGCCTGGGTGCGGCTGCACTACGTCTATCCCTATCCGCACGTGCGCGAGCTGATCCCGCTGATGGCCGAGGGAAAGGTGCTGCCCTATCTCGACATTCCGTTCCAGCACTCGCACCCGGCGGTGCTGCGGCGGATGGCCCGGCCGGCGGCGAGCGCGCGGACGCTGGAGGAGATCGCCCGCTGGCGCGCCGACTGCCCGGGGCTCGTGCTGCGCTCGACCTTCATCGTCGGCTATCCCGGCGAGACCGAGGCCGAGTTCCAGCACCTGCTCGACTGGCTGGAGGCGGCGGAGCTCGACCGCGTCGGCTGCTTCCGCTTCGAGAACGTGCCCGGCGCGCGCGCCAACGCCTTGCCCGACCAGGTGCCCGAGGCGGTGAAGGAGGAGCGCTGGCAGCGCTTCATGGCGGCGGCGCAGGCAATCAGCGCGCGAAAGCTCGCGGCGCGGGTCGGCCAGCGGCTCCAGGTGGTCGTCGACGCAGTGGACGACGAGGCTGCGACCTGCCGCACGCAGGGTGACGCCCCCGAGATCGACGGCCACCTCTACATCGACGAGGACTTCGCCGGCCTGCGGCCCGGCGACAGGGCGACGGTGATCGTCGAGGAAGCCGACAACTACGACCTCTGGGGCCGAATCGCCGATGGAACCGGCCGTAGCTGATTTGGCCGCTGTCGCCAATAACGCGAATCCTTGCTTGTCGAATGATCCTATAGGTTGTATCACCGCCTGAGGCTTTTTCGTCCCGAAGGAATTCACAGGCGATGCGGACCGCCAGCGACAGCCGATTTGCCGATGCGCTCTTCCGGCTGCTCGCGAGCATCGGCCTCGAGGCCGTCGCGGTCTATCGCCTCGATCGCGGCACTCCCCGGCTGCAGGCGGCGAGCCCCGGATACCTCTCCTGTCGCAGCGCCGGCCGACCACCGTCACCACCCCTGCCCGCGCCGGATGCGGCCGCGATCGCCGTGGCACCGGCCGAGATCGGCCTCGCCTGCAGCTTCGCGGCGGTGGCGCCGGTCACGGCAGGCGGCGCGCTCGCCGGCATCCTTGTCGCCGCCGATCTGCGGCCGCGGCGACTGACGGCCAAGCTGGCGCGCAGCCTCGCCGATGCCGCGGCGCT
>JBDHSS010000202.1:0-5982 GCA_039808205.1 Paracoccaceae bacterium
AGCGTGCAGTTCTCGAGGATGGTCAGGTGCGGGAACAGGTTGAAGTGCTGGAACACCATCCCGACCTCGGAGCGGATCTTGTCGATGTTCTTGAGGTCCGAGGTGAGCTCGGTGCCGTCGACGATGATCTTGCCCTTCTGGTGCTCCTCGAGGCGGTTGATGCAGCGGATCAGCGTCGACTTGCCGGAACCCGACGGGCCGGCGATGACGATGCGCTCGCCGCGGTAGACGGTGAGGTTGATGTCGCGCAGCACGTGGAACTGCCCGTACCACTTGTTCATGGCGATGATCTCGATCGCAACCTCGTTCGAGACCGTGAGGTGTGACTTGTCGACCGGCTCGAGCTCGGAGGCGTCGACGGGATGCGGTTCGGCCATCGGGGGCTCCCTCTCAGCGGCGGTCCGTCTTCAGACGGCGCTCCAGGTGTTGCGAATACTTCGACATGCCGAAGCAGCAGATGAAGAACATCACGCCGACGAAGCCGTAGAGCTCCCACACCATGCCGTTCCACGCGGCGTTGGCGCGGATCGCGGTGATGAGCCCGACCGGATCCAGCAGGCCGATGATCGCGACGAGCGTGGTGTCCTTGAACAGGCCGATGAAGGTGTTGACGATGCCGGGGATGGCGATCTTCAGCGCCTGCGGCATGATGATGAGCCGCGTCGCCTGCCAGAAGCTCAGGCCGAGCGAGTCGGCCCCCTCGTACTGGCCCTTGGGCAGTGCCGCGAGGCCGCCGCGGATCACCTCGGCCATGTAGGCGGCAGCGAAGAGCGTCACCATGATGATGACGCGCAGGATGATGTCGAAGTTCGTGCCCGGCGGCAGGAAGATGTTGAGCAGGAACGACGCGACGAGCAGCAGCGTGATGAGCGGCACGCCGCGGATGAACTCGATGAAGCCGACGCAGATCGCCTTGACGAGGAAGAGGTCCGAGCGCCGCCCGAGCGCCAGCAGCACCCCGAGCGGCAGCGAGAAGGCGATGCCGGTGACGCCGATGGTCATCGACAGCATGAAGCCGCCGAACTGCTTCGACTGCACCGGCGCGAGGCCGATCTGCGGCAGGATCTGCGCGAGCGGCCCGGCGATGAACAGCCACCAGACGAGCGTCGCCAGCGCGGCGGCGAGCGGTGGCAGGAAGCCGGGGCCGCGCTCGGCGATGCGGAAGGCGGCGTAGCCGGCGACGAAGCCGAGATAGACCGCGACGGGAAAGAAGATCGAGCCGCCCCAGAGCAGCCAGTAGGCGAGGCCCGGGAAGATCGCCGAGAACCACAAAAGCCGGCGCGGGACGACGGTGAACAGGATCGGCGCCATCGCCACGAACATGAGCACGAAGGCGAGCGTCGGCCGCCAGTAGAGCTCCGGCGGATAGAAGCCGAACAGGAACTGCTTCCACCGCTCGTGGATCACCGCGAGGCAGGCGCCGCCCGCGTCGGGGCCCCAGGTGTCGGTGACGATCTTGCGGCACTCGGCATAGGAGCTCGCGTTCCAGATCGAATGCGCGAACCAGGGCACGATGTGCGAGGCGATCAGCCAGATCACGCCGAGCGCGATCAGCGTGAGCAGCGTGTTGAGCCACGACGAGAACAGGTTGGCGCGCAGCCAGCCGATGACGCCGATCTCGGAGGCAGGCGGCGCCTCGGGGGCGAGCATTTCCGAGCGGCTGAAGGCGATGTCGGCCATCTCAGCGCTCCTTCAGCGCCACGGAGGCGTTGTACATGTTCATCACCGTGGAGATCGTCAGGCTGATGAGCAGGTAGAAGCCCATCATCAGGATCATGCACTCGAGCTCGCGCCCGGTCTGGTTCATGGTGATGCCGCCGAGCGTGGCGCGCACGTCGGCATAGCCGACGACGATGGCCAGCGAGGAGTTCTTGGTGAGGTTCAGGTACTGCGAGATCAAGGGCGGGATGATGACCCGGAGCGCCTGCGGCAACACCACGAGGCTCATGATCCGCCCGGGGCGCAGGCCGAGCGCGGCGGCGGCCTCGCTCTGGCCGCGCGCCACCGCCTGGATGCCGGAGCGGACGATCTCGGCGATGAAGGCGCCGGTGTAGAGCGCGAGCGCGAACCAGAGCGCGATCAGCGACTTGTCGACGAAGCCGCCGCCCTCGAAGTTGAAGCGCTTGAGCTCGGGCACCGTCCAGGTGATGGCGCCGATCAGCGAATCGACGAGGAGCGCGGGGAGGACGAGGAGGCCGAGCTTGATCCAGAAGGTGGGCAGCGTCGCGCCCGTCGCCTCCTGACGCGCGTGCGCCCAGCGGCCGAAGGCCCAGACTGCGGCGAGCGACAGCGCGAAGACGATGGCGACGGCCTGCCAGCCCGGGCCGAAGACCGGCCACGGCACGTAGGCGCCGCGGTTGGTGAAGGCGACGGTGCCGCCGGCGAGCATCGAGGCGCTGGCATTGTCGCCGCGGAAGGCGGCGGGCGCGGGGAAGGTGTCGGTGATGATCGCCATCAGTGCCAGGATCCAGAGGAGCACCGGCACGTTGCGGAAGGTCTCGACGTAGACCGAGGCGAGCCGCCCGATCAGCCAGTTCGGCGACAGGCGCAGCACCCCCATGAAGATGCCGAGCACGGTGGCGGTGATGCAGCCGAGGAAGGCGACGAGCAGCGTGTTGAGGATGCCGACGACGGCGGCGCGGGCGTGGGTCGAGTCGTTGGTGTAGGGGATCAGGTGCTGGTTGATGTCGTAGCCGGCGCGCTGCTCGAGAAAGCCGAAGTCGAAGGTCTTGCCGAGCGCGGCGAGGTTGGCGACGGTGTTGTGGACGATCCAGCCGAAGAAGGTGAGGACCGCGACCAGCGCGATGACCTGGAACGTCAGCGAGCGATAGCGCGTGTCGTAGATGAGCATGCTCGGCCGGAACGGCTCGGCCTGCGTCGCGGTCATGGCCATTGTGCACCCCCCTGGCGGTGACGGCTGCTTCCCTGTCGGCTCCTTCCCGAAAGGATGCCGGCCCGGACCGCGCGGGTCCGGGCCGTGCGCGTCAGCGGAACGGCGGGGCGTACATCAGGCCGCCGTCCTTCCACTGGGCGTTGAGCCCGCGGGCAAGGTTCGACGGCGTGCCCTCGCCGATCGAGGCGGCGAAGATCTCGCCGAAGTTGCCGTTCGCCTTGATCGCGTTGTAGGCCCAATCGGGCGAGAGGCCGAACATCTTGCCGAGGTCGCCCTCGACGCCGAGGAGGCGGCGGATCTCGGGGTTCTGCGACGACTTCATCTCGTCGAGGTTGGCCTTGGTGATGCCGAGCTCCTCGGCCTCGACCAGCGCATAGAACGTCCAGCGCGCGATGTCGGCCCACTGGTTGTCGCCGTGGCGGACGACGGGCCCGAGCGGCTCCTTGGAGATGATCTCCGGCAGGATGATGTAGTTCTCGGGGTTGGGATACCCCGAGCGCGCCGCGGCGAGGCCGGAGGCGTCGGTGGTGTAGGCGTCGCAGGCGCCGCCGAGGAACTGCTGGCGCGCCTCGGCCTCGGTCTGGATCGGCACCGGCTGGTAGCTGATGCCGTTGGTCTTGAAGAAGTCCGCGAGGTTGAGCTCGGTCGTGGTGCCGGTCTGGATGCAGACGGTGGCGCCGTCGAGCTCCTTCGCGGAGCTCACGCCGAGATCCTTCGACACCATGAAGCCCTGGCCGTCGTAGTAGTTGACGGCGACGAAGTCGAGCTTCAGGTCAACGTCGCGGGTGAAGGTCCAGGTGGAGTTCCGCGCCAGGACGTCGATCTCGCCGGAAACGAGCGCGGTGAAGCGGGTCTCGGTGGTCGTCGGCGTGAAGTCGATCTTCTCCTGGTCGCCGAAGATCGCCGCGGCGAGCGCCCGGCAATAGTCGACGTCGAAGCCCTTCCAGCGGCCGCTCGAGTCCGGTGCCGCGAAGCCGGCGAGGCCCGCATTGACGCCGCACTTGAGCACGCCGCGCGCCTTGACGTCGTCGAGGGTTGCCGCGGAGGCCGCGCCGGCGGCGAAGGCCATGCCGGCGAGCGCTCCGAGAAGAATGCCTTTGTGCATCGGTCTGCTCCTGTTGGGCCGCACGCAAACGAGCGCGCGGGGCAGGGGTCGTCTCCCCCGGATTGTCGTTCGGCCGGCGGCTCGCCGCCCGTCGTTCGGGCAGATCGCCCGTCGGCCACTCTTGAAGCCGGCGCTCCAAAGGTCAAGCTGGCCGATCAAGGTTCATTAACCCTGTCATCACGGAATTTGATGCAGCGCGCAGCGGTTGCGCGGCGAATGCCGCCCTCGGGCCGATCAGCCGAGGAGCGCCAGGAGGCGGGCGGAGTCGAGGAACTCGGCACGGGCGGCGGCCGCGGCGGCCTCGGCCTCGGCGTCGAGGCCCCAGTGCTCGGCCTGCCAGGTCTCGTCGATCCGCCCGAGATCCCACGCCGTCTCGGGCGCCAGCGCGGCGCGCGCGACCGCGAGGCCGAGGACGAGCGAGCCCGACAGCGCGACGAGGCCGTTGAGCCCGGCGAGCCCGAAGGCGTCGTGCGCCGCCACCGCGGCGCGGAGCGCGGCGAGGCTCGCGGCGGGCTGCGCCTCGTGCATCACCCCGGTGACCGCGACGAGCGGCGCGCCGAGGCATCTGGCCGACCAGATGAGCCAGGGATCCCAGGCCGCCGCCTGCCGCTCGGCCAGCGCCAACGGGCGGTCGGCGCGGTAGCAGACGAGATCGCTGGCGCCGTAGCTCGCAATCGCCGCGATCACCGCGTCGCGCGCCGGCGTGATGCGGTCGATCGCGGCGTTGGCGGCGCGGGTCAGCGGCAGGAGCGCCGGGTCGATGTCGCGCTCGATCGCGTCCCATTCGGCGGCGACGGCCCCGGCGAGCGCCTCGGTCGGCACGACGAGGTCGGCGCCCGCCGGGGTCCGGAGCGGCCGCGTGTCGAGCGCCACGCCGAAGCCGCCGGCCGCCGGGCGCACCGTCGATCGGGTCCAGAACCGGCGGCGCGGCGTCAGGCTCATGCCGGCAGCACGCCGAGCCGGGCGAGTGCTGCGTCGAGGTCGTCGAAGCGGTCGATGATGACGTCTGCGCCGGCCTCGGCCAGCCGGACGCGCGGATGGTAACCCCAGGCGACGCCGATGGTGCGCATTCCGGCGGCGCGGCCCATGGCGATGTCGAACTCGGTGTCGCCGATCATCGCCGCGCGGTCCGGCGCGCAGCCGGTCTCTGCAAGTGCTGCGAGCAGCATCGAGGGATGCGGCTTCGACGGATGGCCGTCGGCGGTCTGCGCAGTGGCGAAGTGGGGGGCGAGCGCGTGCATGGCGAGGACGTGGTCGAGGCCGCGCCGCGCCTTGCCGGTGGCGATGCCGAGGAGCGTCGCAGGCTCGGCCGCGAGCCGCCGCACCGCCTCGCCGGCGCCCGGATAGAGCGGCGCGTGCGCCTCCGCACCGCCGGCGGCGCGCTGGGCGAGGAAGCGGTCGCGGTAGTGGCCGGCGGCGGCCAGCGCGTCGGCTTCCGGTCGGTGCGGCAGCAGCACGGCCATCGCCTCGGGCAGCGACAGGCCGACGACCGCGAGCAGCACCTCGCGCGCGGGCAAGGGCTCGTCGAGCGCGGCGAAGGTGGCCGCCATCGCGTCGAGGATGACGTGTTGGCTGTCGATGAGCGTGCCGTCGACGTCGAAGACCACGAGGCGGGGCGAGGGAGCTGCGGGCATCGGCGGTCGGGTTCCTCGGAGCGGGAGGCGCCGGCTCTCGCGCCGTCAGCGGTCGCCCTGGGCGCGCGGACGGCTCGGGGCGTGGACGGCGGAAAGCGCCGCCGCGAGGTCGGCGCAGAGAACATCGAACGGGCGCGCGGCGGTCTCGCCCGGGCGGCCGATCAGCACGTAGTCCCAGCCGGCGCGGCCGTGCAGCGGCAGCTCGGCGCGGGCGATGGCGCGCAGCCGGCGCTTGGCGCGGTTGCGGGCGACGGCGTTGCCGACCTTCTTCGAGCAGGTGAAGCCGACGCGCAGGCCGGTCGCCGGCTCGTCGTCGCGACGGCGCCGGGCCTGCAGCGCGAAGCCCGGCC
>JBDHSS010000203.1:0-5947 GCA_039808205.1 Paracoccaceae bacterium
GCCCGGGCCAACGAGAACTTCGCGGCACTCCAGGAGTGGGTGGACCGCACGCCGTGGGTCGAGAACCTCGTCGCCGACCCGGCGGCGCGCTCGAACACCTCGGTCTGCCTGAAGATCGTCGATCCGGCGGTCGCGGCGCTCGACGAGGCGGCGAAGCGCGACTTCGTGAAGAAGCTCGTGAAGCTCCTCGAGACCGAGGGCGTCGCCTACGACATCGCCGGCTATCGCGATGCGCCGCCGGGCCTGCGCGTCTGGTGCGGCGCGACCGTCGACACCGCCGACGTGGCGGTGCTCGGACCCTGGCTCGACTGGGCCTTCGCCACCGCCCGCGCCTGACGCCTCTCCCTCCCCCTGACCACCGGCGGACCGCCCGCGGCCGCCGATCGCGGAGTCATACCCATGCCCAAGGTTCTCATTTCCGACGAGCTTTCCGATGCCGCCGTGCAGATCTTCAAGGATCGCGGCGTCGAGGTCGATTTCCAGCCGAAGCTCGGCAAGGACGCCGCGCGTCTCGCCGAGATCATCGGCGACTACGACGGGCTCGCCATCCGCTCGGCCACCAAGGTGACGGCCGACCTGATCGCCAAGGCCACGAACCTGCGCGTCATCGGCCGCGCCGGGATCGGCGTCGACAACGTCGACATCCCCGCCGCCTCGGCGAAGGGGATCGTGGTGATGAACACGCCCTTCGGCAACTCGATCACCACCGCCGAGCACGCGATCGCCATGATGTTCGCCTGCGCTCGGGAGATCCCGGAAGCCGACGCCTCGACCCGCGCCGGCAAGTGGGAGAAGTCGAAGTTCATGGGCACCGAGATCACCGGCAAGACGCTCGGCGTGCTCGGCTGCGGCAACATCGGCTCGGTGGTCGCCGCGCGCGCCATTGGCCTCAGGATGAAGGTGATCGCCTACGACCCGTTCCTGTCGGCCGAGCGCGCGCTGCAGCTCGGCGTCGAGCGTATCGAGGATCTCGACGAGCTGCTGGCGCGCGCCGACTTCGTGACGCTGCACCTGCCCAAGACCGAGAAGACCGCCAACATCCTGTCGGCCGAGCGCATCGCGCGCATGAAGCGAGGGGCGCGGCTCGTTAACTGCGCCCGCGGCGGCCTCGTCGACGAGGCCGCGGTTGCGGCGGCGCTGACCTCGGGCGCGCTGGCCGGCGCCGCCTTCGACGTCTTCACCGTCGAGCCGGCGAAGGAGAACGTGCTCTTCGACGCGCCGAACATCGTCTGCACCCCGCACCTCGGCGCCGCGACCACCGAGGCGCAGGAGAACGTGGCGCTGCAGATCGCCGAGCAGATGTCGGACTACCTGATGGCCGGCGCGATCTCGAACGCGCTCAATGCCCCCTCGGTCACCGCCGAGGAGGCGCCGATCCTCAAGCCCTGGATCGGGCTTGCCGAAATGCTCGGCAGCTTCGCCGGCCAGGTCACCGACAGCCCGATCAAGGAGATCGAGATCGAGTACGTGGGCGAGGTCGGCGAGCTGAACCTGAAGCCGCTGACCGCCGCGCTGACCGCGGGCCTCCTGAAGCCGCTGGTCGGCGAGGGCGGCGTCAACATGGTCTCGGCGCCCGTCGTCGCCCGCGAGCGCGGCATCCACATCGCCGAGACCCGCAAGGACGCGCAGGGCGCCTTCGGCTCCTACATGCGCCTCATCGTCACCACCGAGGCCATGACCCGCGCGGTCGCCGGCACCATCTACTCCGACGGCAAGCCGCGGTTCATCCAGATCAAGGGCATCAACCTCGAGGCCGAGCCGATGCGCAACATGCTCTACACCACCAACACCGACACGCCGGGCTATATCGGCGCGCTCGGCACCAAGCTCGGCGCGCTCGGCATCAACATCGCCACCTTCGCGCTCGGGCGCGAGCAGAAGAGCGGCGAGGCGATCGCGCTCCTCGGCGTCGACGAGGCGGTGGATCTCGCGGCACTCGGCGAGATCGCCGGGCTGCCGCAGGTGCGCCAGGCCAAGGCGCTGCGCTTCTGAGCCTTGAGGCGGAGCCGCGCGCGGCTCCGCCGACCAACCGCGCGGCGGATTGCCGCTGACAACGCCGCACCGCGGGCGGTATGCTCGCGCAACCCGCCACGAACCCCCAGGTGATGCCATGATCCGCAGCCTTGCCCTCGCGCTGGCGATCCTCGCGCCGCTGCCCGCCGCCGCCGACGAGTTCACCGACACGCTCGACAGCGCCCGCAAGGCCTACGACGAGGGCGACGTCGATGGCGCCAGGCAGGATCTCGACTATGCCGGCAAGCTCCTGGGCGAGCTCAAGTCCGAGAGCCTCGGCAAGTTCCTCCCCGCCGCCCTCCCCGGCTGGACCCGCGAGGCCACCGAGCCCGGCGAGGCCGCCGGCATGATGGGGATGCTCGGCGGCGGCAACAGCGCGGCGGCGAAGTACACGAAGGACGGCACCGAGCTTACCATCACGCTCATCGCCAACGCGCCGATGGTCTCGGGCATCGCCTCGATGCTGAGCGGCCTCGCCAGCCGGGCGACCGGCGGCAAGCCCGTGCGCATCCAGCGCACCGAGTTCACCATGAACGACCAGGACCTGCAGGGCGTCGTCGACGGCAAGGTGCTGGTCAGCGTCAGCGGCGACGCCTCGCTCGCGGACAAGACCGCCTATCTCGAGGCGATGGACTTCAAGGCGCTGGCCGGGTTCTGACCGGCGCAGGACGCTTTCGGCCATCCCGCGCCGGCGCGATCCCCTACCTTCGGATGTCAGTTGAAGATGTGCAGGCGCAGCTTCAGCGCGCCGTCGTCCTGTCGCACGAAGACGTGCGTGGCGAGCCCGGTTGCGGGCTGCGCGGCGCCGCTCGCGTCCTTGCCCTCGGCCGACCATTTCGCCGCGGCGACCACGACGTCGCCGAGGCCGCGCGCCTCGATCAGCTCGAGCTTGTGGTTGGTGAAGCCCATGCCGAACAGGCCGTTGAAGAACTCCGACACGGCGGCCGGACCCTTGGCGATCGTGTGCGTGGGCGGCAGCAACACGCCGTCGTCGGTGTAGGTTGCGCCGAGCGCGGTCGCGTCGCCCGCATTGAACGCCGCGTCCCAAGCGGCATAGGCCGCCGCCACCTCCTCGTCCACGGACTGGGCAAAGGCCGGCATCGCGGTGGCCACGCACGCTGACAGCAACAAGGCGGCAAATGTCGAGCGGGAATGCAACATGGTTGTCCCCCTTTCTTCCGCAGGTGAAACCGAAGGAAATTCTTCGATCCTGCGAAGAAAGCCTGCGCCGGCCCCGGCGCGCTGTCAATTCACCCATCGGATAGCGGGTCAGCTGCCGACGCGCTCGGGTCAGGAGCCGATCAGCGCGAGCCACTCCTCCTCGCTGAGGAGCGGCACGCCGAGCGCCTTCGCGGCCTTCTCCTTCGATCCCGCACCGGGCCCCGCGACGACGTAGTCCGTCTTGGCCGACACCGACCCCGCCACCTTGGCGCCCAGCGCCTCGGCGCGGGCCTTGGCCTCGGCGCGGGTCATCTTCTCCAGCGTGCCGGTGAAGACCACGGTCTTGCCGGCGACCGGCGAGCCGGACGCCGCGGGCGCCGCGACGTCCTCGATGGTGAGACACGCCACCAACCGGTCGAGCGCCGCGCGGTTCTCGGGCTGGTGGAAGAAGTCGACGAGCGACCCCGCCAGCGTCTCGCCGACGCCGTTGATCGCGTTGAGCTCGTCCCAGTCCGCCCCCTCGTGCGCGCGCGCCGCCGCCATCGCCGCGGCGAAGCGCCCCCACGAGCCGTAGTGCCGCGCCACGAGCCGCGCAGCGGTCTCGCCGACGTGGCGGATGCCGAGCGCGAAGATCAGCCGGTCGAGCGGGATGCGGCGGCGCTCGGCGATGGCGCGGAACAGGTTCTCCGCCGACTTCTCGCCCCAGCCCTCGCGGTTTCGCATCTGCGTCGGCTGCCCCGGCCCGTGCCGCGCCTCGAGCGTGAAGATGTCGGCGGGCTCGCGCACCCAGCCGTCGTGAAACAGCGCCTCGATCGCCTTGGCGCCCAGCCCCTCGATGTCGAAGGCGCCGCGCGAGACGAAGTGCTTGAGCTTCTCGACCTGCTGTGCGGGGCAGATCAGCGCGCCGGTGCAGTAGCTGACCGCCTCGCCCGACTCGCGCACCACGTCCGAGCCGCAGACCGGACAGACCGCCGGCAGCGTGTAGGGCACCGCGTCGGCCGGACGGCGCGCGAGGTCGACGTCCTCGACCTTCGGGATCACGTCGCCGGCGCGATAGATCGTCACCCAGTCGCCGACGCGGATGTCGCGGCCGTCGCGGATCGGGCTGCCCCTGGAATCCCGCCCGGCGATGTAGTCGGCGTTGTGCAGCGTCGCGTTCTTCACCACCACGCCGCCGACCGTCACCGGCAGCAGCCGCGCCACCGGCGACAGCGCGCCGGTGCGGCCGACCTGCACGTCGATCGCCTCCAGCCGGGTCGTGGCGCGCTCGGCGGAGAACTTGTGCGCGAGCGCCCAGCGCGGTGTCGTCGAGCGGAACCCGAGTCGCGCCTGCAGGTCGAGCCGGTCGACCTTGTAGACCACGCCGTCGATGTCGTAGCCGAGCGTGGCGCGCTGGGCCTCGATCCGCCGGTACTGCTCCAGCATCGCCTCAAGGCTCGCGCAAGTCTGCATCAAGGGGTTGGTGGCGAAGCCGAGGCGCGCGAGCCGCGCGATCGCGCTGGTCTGGGTGTCGGCGAGCGGCGCGGAAATCTCGCCCCAGCCGTAGGCGAAGAAGCGCAAGGGCCGCGCGGCGGTGACGCCGGGGTCAAGCTGGCGCAGCGAGCCGGCGGCGGCGTTCCTCGGGTTGGCGAAGCTACGCCCAGACGCCTCGGCCTGGCGGGCGTTCAGCGCCTCGAAGTCGGCATGGCTCATGTAGACCTCGCCGCGTACCTCGAGGACCGTCGGCGCGCCGTCGATGGTCTCGGGAATGTCGGCGATGGTGCGGGCGTTGGCGGTGACGTTCTCGCCGGTCTCGCCGTCGCCGCGGGTGGCGGCGGTGACGAGCCGCCCGTCCTCGTAGCGCAAGGACAGCGACAGCCCGTCGATCTTCGGCTCGGCGGTGAAGGCGAGCGCGGCCTCGGGCGCGAGATTCAGGAAGCGGCGCACCCGCTCGACGAAGTCGACGACCTCCGCCGCGTCGAACGCGTTCTCGAGGCTCAGCATCCGCACGGCGTGGCGGACCTTGCCAAAGGCCTCCGCCGGCGCCGCGCCGACCGCTTCCGACGGGCTGTCCGCGCGCTTCAGCGCCGGAAACGCCGCCTCGATCGCGGCGTTGCGCCGCTTCAGCGCGTCGTACTCGGCATCGGTGATCGCCGGCGCATCGTCGCGGTGATAGGCGAGGTTCGCCGCATCGATCGCTTCCGCCAGCCGCGCAAGCTCCGCCGCCGCCTCCTCCGGGCGCAGCGTCTCGACGGATCGGTCGGCGGTGTCCATCTCGGCTCCGGTCGTGGCGCCTCAGTTAGCCCTGGTGCTCGGGCAGGCACAAGCCGGGGGTGGCCCCGCACCAGCGACCGAAGCGGGGCCTCATGGCGCCAAATCCGTCAACCATGTCGGCGTCGCGTCGGCAATGCGCCGGCGTCTCCGCCTCACCCCGCCGGCACCCCCGGAGCCCCACGCGCCAGCGCCAGCTCCGCGCCCTTCCTCGCGCGCTCGCCGAATTCCGGCGTGCCGGCGGCCAGGATCTCCGCGAGCGTTCGGCGCATGCGCGGGTCCCAGAAGTCGTGGATGTGCTGGCCGATGCCCTCGATCGCCTCCGCCTCGGAGTAGGGCGCGAAGAAGGCGGCGATCTCGTTCACCATCCGGATGATCTCGTCCCGCGAACCGCTCATGTTGCCTCGCCCATTCCCTCGAAGATCACCACGCCGTCACCGGCCCGCGCGGCCACGGCCATGCCGGCGCGGCCGGCGACCCGGAGCGCCAGCGCGCTCGGCGGCGACACCGCCGCGACCAGCGG
>JBDHSS010000204.1:0-5946 GCA_039808205.1 Paracoccaceae bacterium
GGCTCGGGGCGGCGGTGCTGGTGACTGCGGGGGCTTATCCGCTGGTGGTCCTGGGCGTCGTCTGGTGCCTCGGGATCCGCGGTCCGCGCGCGGCGGGAGGGCGCTGGTGAAGGGCGGCGCCCAGCCGGAGCTGCCGGGCATCGGCCGGCGCGCGGTGCTGCTCCTCGGGCTGCAGGCCGGCCTCGCCGGCGCGCTCGCCTGGCGGATGCGCGACTTGCAGATCGTGCAGAACGAGCGCTACCGGCTGCTGGCCGAGGAAAACCGGGTCAACCTGCGGCTGATCCCGCCGGCGCGCGGCCTCATCACCGACCGCCACGGCGCGCTTCTCGCCGGCAACCGGCAGAACTATCGCATCGTCATGGTGCGCGAGCGCGCGAAGGACCCCGCGGCGGTGCTGGCGCGGCTGGCCGAGATCGTCGAGCTGCCGTCCGATCGGCAGGTTCGCGCCTTGAAGGAGATGGAGGGGCGCAGCCCCTTCGTGCCGGTGGTGGTGGCCGAGCATCTGAGCTGGGACGACGTGGCGCGGGTCGCGGCCAACACGCCCGTCCTGCCCGGCGTCGACGCCGAGGTCGGCCTCAGCCGCTTCTACCCCGACGGGCCGAGTACCGCGCACGTCATCGGCTATGTCGGCCCGGTCTCGGAGGCCGATCTCGCCAAGCTGCAGGATCCCGATCCCTTGCTGCAGATCCCGCGCTTCCAGATCGGCAAGACCGGCATCGAGCAGCGGCTCGAGCACGAGCTGCGCGGCCAGGCCGGCGCCCAGCGCATCGAGGTCTCGGCCGCGGGCCGGGTGATGCGCGAGCTCGGGCGGGTCGAGGGCACCGCCGGCCGGGATCTCGAGCTGACGCTCGACCTCGGCCTGCAGAGCTACGCCATGCAGCGCATGGCCGGGCAGAGCTCCGCCGCCGCGGTGATCGACGTGACCAACGGCGACATCGTGGCGCTGGCCTCGGCCCCGGGATTCGATCCGAACAGCTTCGTCTTCGGCATCTCGTCGGGCGAGTGGAATGGCCTGCTCGGCGACGACTACCGGCCGCTCGCCAACAAGACGGTGACCGGCACCTATCCGCCCGGCTCGACCTTCAAGGTCTGCATGGCGCTGGCGGCGCTCGAGGCGGGCGTGGTGCATCCGGGCGACGGCGTGAGCTGCCCGGGCTTCACCGCGCTCGGCAACCGCCGCTTCCACTGCTGGAAGCACGGCGGGCACGGCCGCGTCGACCTGCGCCGCAGCCTGTCGCAGTCCTGCGACTGCTACTACTACGAGATGGGCCGGCGGCTGGGGCCGGACCGGATCAGCGCCATGGCCCACAAGCTCGGGCTCGGGGTGGCGCACGACCTGCCGATGCCGGCGGTCTCGGCCGGCAACATGCCGGACGCGGCCTGGAAGAAGGTCAACCGCAAGGAGGCCTGGACCACCGGCGACAGCTTCAACTACGGCATCGGCCAGGGCTTCACGCTCGCCTCGCCGCTGCAGCTCGCGGTGATGGTCGCGCGCGTGGCGAGCGGCACGGCGGTGAAGCCGCGGCTCATCCGCGCCGTCGGCGGCGAGGCGGTGCCGTTCGAGGCCCCGGCGCCGCTCGACATCGCGCCGCAGCATCTGCACGCGGTGCGCGACGGCATGTTCGCAGTGTCGAACGAGGGCACCGCGTATCGGTCGCGCATCGCCGATCCGGCGATGCTGATGGCCGGCAAGACCGGCACCAGCCAGGTGCGCATCATCACCGCCGCCGAGCGCGCCGCCGGCGTCACCTCGAATGAGCAGCTGCCGTGGAAACGGCGCGACCACGCGCTCTTCGTCTGCTTCGCGCCCTACGACAAGCCGCGCTACGCGCTGGCGCAGATCGTCGAGCACGGCGGCGGCGGCTCGGCGGTCGCGGCGCCGATCGCGCGCGACATCCTGCTCTATGCGCTCTGCGGCGGGCTGCCGCCGCTCTCGGCCTATCCCGCCGAGCAGCGGGACGCGATCGAGAAGGCGCGCGCGGTGACGCCGCCGGCGGCCGAGGGCGCCGCCACCACGCCGGCGCGGAACCGGGCATGAGCCTCGCCGACACTTCCTCGCGCGGCGGCCGGCGCGGCTTCGGCAAGCTCCTCGCGGTCAACTGGTCGCTGGTGCTGCTGCTCTGCGCGCTCGCCTCGGCCGGCTTTCTCATGCTCTACTCGGTGGCCGGGGGCTCGGCCGAGCCGTGGGCCGAGCCGCAGATGGTCCGCTTCGTCGCCGGCCTCGTCATCATGCTGGCGATCGGCATGATCGACATCCGCTTCTGGCGACTGGTGGCGCCGCTCGCCTACCTCGTGTCGCTGGTGCTGCTCGTCGCGGTGGACGCGATGGGGGTGATCGGCATGGGCGCGCAGCGCTGGATCGCGCTCGGCCCGATTCAGCTGCAGCCGTCCGAGATGATGAAGATCGCGCTGGTGATGGCGCTCGCGGCCTATTACGCGCGGCTCGACCCGGCGAAGGTGTCGCGGCCATTCTGGGTCATCCTGCCGCTCCTCCTGATCCTGATGCCGGTCGCGCTGGTCATGGAGCAGCCCGACCTCGGCACCGCGATCCTGCTGCTCGCCGGCGGCGGGTCGGTCATGTTCCTCGCCGGCGTCAGCCTCTGGTATTTCGCGGCCGCCTTCGCCAGCGGCGCCGGGCTCGTCACCGCCGTCATCAAGTCGCAGGGCACCGACTGGCAGCTGATCGAGGACTACCAGTTCCGCCGCATCTTCACCTTCCTCGACCCCGACGCCGACCCGCTCGGTGCCGGCTACCACATCACCCAGGCAAAGATCGCGCTGGGCTCGGGCGGGCTCACCGGCAAGGGCTTCATGCAGGGCACCCAGGCTCGGCTGAACTTCCTGCCCGAGAAGCACACCGACTTCATCTTCACCACGCTGGCCGAGGAGTTCGGCTACGTCGGCACCACGGCGATCCTCGTGCTCTACGCGCTCGTCGTGGTGTTCTGCGTCGCCTCGGCGGTCTCGAACCGCGACCGCTTCGGCGCGCTGATGACCGGGGGCATCGCCATGAGCTTCTTCCTGCTCTTCGCCGTCAACATGGGGATGGTGATGGGGCTGATGCCCGTTGTCGGCGTGCCGCTGCCGCTGATCTCGTACGGCGGCTCGGCGATGCTGGTGCTGCTCGCGGCCTTCGGCCTCGTGCAGAGCGCGCACATCCATCGGCCGCGGGGCCGCGACTGATGGGGCCGCGCATCCTCTTCTCGGCGCCGCCCGAGCACTGGCCGCTCTGGCGGCCGCACCTGCTCGCAGCCTTCGCCAGCGCGGGCGTCGACGCGGTGCTGACCGACGATCCGGCCGGCCCCTGGACCTTCGACTACGTGGTCTATCGGCCGGGCGGCCCGGTCGACGGCTTCACCGCCTTCGAGCGGCTGAAGGCGGTGTTGAGTCTCTGGGCCGGCGTCGAGGACATCGTCGGCGACTCCACGCTCGTGGTGCCGCTCTGCCGGATGGTCGATGCCGGGCTGACCCGCGGCATGGCCGAATGGGTGACGGGCCACGTGCTGCGCCTGCACCTCGGGACCGACGCGCACGTGCTCGGCCAGGACGGGGTCTGGCGCAACGGCATCGTGCCGCCGCTCGCCTCGGAGCGCACCGTCGGCATCCTGGGGCTCGGCGAGCTCGGCCGCGCCGCGGCGGCGATGCTCGCGGACGTCGGCTTTCAGGTGATCGGCTGGAGCCGTGGCCCGCGCGAGATCGCCGGCATCGAGACCCGCTCGGGCGAGGAAGGGCTCGCCGAGGTGCTGGCGGCGTCGGAGATCCTCGTCACGCTGCTGCCGGCGACGCCCGCCACCGAGAAGCTCCTCAACGCGCGCACGCTCGCGCTGCTGCCGCACGGCGCGCGGCTCATCAATCCCGGCCGCGGCAGGCTCGTCGACGACGCGGCACTTCTCAAGGCGCTCGACAACGGCCATCTGGCGCAGGCGACGCTCGACGTCTTCCGCGAGGAGCCGCTGCCGCCCGAGCATCCGTTCTGGGCGCACCCGCGGGTGACGGTGACGCCGCACGTCGCCTCGGAAACCCGGCCGGAGACGGCGGCCGCGGCGATCGCCGAGAACGTGCGCCGCGGCGAAGCGGGCGAGCCGTTCCTGTACGTCGTCGACCGGGCGGCGGGCTACTAGGATGTGATGACACCAACGACCGAAGCGGGGCCTCTCGGCCCCGCGAGTCCCGGCCCGACAAGCGAACGCATGCGTTCGCCGGGCCGTTCGGTGGAGCGCGGGACGCGCGGAGGCGAAGGGGCGTCGTGCGCCGCCGACGGCGCCAATCCGTCCGCGTCCGACCCGGCGGATGCGCTGCAGCGAATCCGCCCTCGGGGGTCGGATGCGGACGGATTTGTCAACGCCAAATCCGTCAAGGCGTCACTGTCGTGCTCGATACCGAGCGCCGCAGCTATCCTACCCGATCGCCCCCATGATGTGCAGCGCCGCCCCCGCGGCGGAGCAGACGGCGAGCGTCGGCACCATTCCCACCTTGAAGCGGAACATCGCGGCGATCGCCGCCGCCGCGAGCACCAGCGCCCACGGCTCGACGCTGGCCGGCACCGGCACGTCGAGGCTGAGCCAGGCGCTCTGCACGGTGCGCACCTCGCGGAAGAGCGTGTGGATGGCGAACCAGATCGCGAGGTTCAGGATCACGCCGACGACGGCGGCGGTGATCGCCGAGAGCGCGCCGGCGAGTGGCCGATTGCCGCGCATCGCCTCGACGAAGGGCGCGCCGAGGAAGATCCAGAGAAAGCACGGCATGAACGTGACCCAGGTGGCGAGGAGGCCGCCGAGCGTCGCCGCCAGCAGCGGCGGCAGGCTGCCCGGATCGCGGAAGGCGGCCATGAAGCCCACGAACTGCAGCACCATGATGAGCGGGCCGGGCGTTGTCTCCGCCATGCCGAGGCCGTCGAGCATCTCGCCGGGCCTCAGCCAGCCGAAGCCCTCCACCGCCTGCTGCGCCACGTAGGCGAGCACCGCATAGGCGCCGCCGAACGTCACCATCGCCATCTTCGAGAAGAAGATCGCGATCTCGGTGAAGACGTTGGCCCGGCCGAGGAGCAGCGTCAGCAGGGCGACCGGCACCAGCCAGAGCGCGAGCCACGGCGCCGCCGACCGCACGGCGCGCCCGAGGCTCGGCCGTGCCGCGGCAACGCCGACAGTGCCGAGGAGGCTGTCGTCGGCCGTCCCGTGTCCGGTCCCGACCTCGAGGCTCGCGAACCCCGCCCGCGCACCGACGTAGCCGATGGCCGCGGCGGTCGCGATGACGAGCGGAAACGGCGCGTGGAACAGGAAGAGGGCGAGGAATGCGGCGCCGGCGATGCCGACCATCGTGCGGTTGCGCAGCGCGCGCTTACCGATGCGCACGACCGCGTGCAGCACCACCGCCAGCACCGCCGCCTTGAGCCCGTAGAACAGCCCGGCGACCACCCCGACGCTGCCGAAGAGGACGTAGACCCAGCTCAACGCCATGATCGCCACGATGCCGGGCAGGATGAACAGCCCGCCCGCGATCACGCCGCCAAGCGTCCCGTGCATCAGCCAGCCGATGTAGGTGGCGAGCTGCTGCGCCTCGGGGCCGGGCAGCAGCATGCAGAAGTTGAGCGCGTGCAGGAAGCGCGCGTCCGACACCCAGCGCTTCTCGTCGACGAGGATGCGATGCATGACCGCGATCTGCCCGGCGGGGCCACCGAAGGAGAGCGCGGCGACCCTGAGCCAGACCCGGACCGCGTCGCGCAGCGGGACGCCGTGGGCCGGGCTGGCCTCGGCTGCGCGCTCGGTCATCGCCGGGCCGGCCGTCACTCGTCGCCCGGCACGCCATAGCTCGGCGCCGCGGTCGGGTCGCGGGCGCGCGTCACGTAGGCGTCGAGCTGCGGCGCATAGCGCGCCCAGAGCGCGGCGAGCCCGGCGACCGGATCGCCCTCGGTCCAGTCGACGCGCAGGTCGGCCACCGGCCACGGCA
>JBDHSS010000205.1:0-5874 GCA_039808205.1 Paracoccaceae bacterium
GGCGACGCCGAGCACCGAGACGAGCGCGCTGTCCTTGACCATCGCCACGAAGTCGTTGCCGAGCGGCGGCAGGATGATGCGGATCGCCTGCGGCAGCGGCAACGGTCGAAGGCGCGTTCCCCGCGCGCGGCGACGAGACGGAGTGCTTCGCCGCCTACCACACCGTCGCGCGGACGCACATCGGCGTGCCGATGGCGATGGCGTGGCCGGTTTCGGTGAGGGTACCGGTGGCGGGGTCGCGGGCGAGGATGGTGATGCGGTCGGCGTTCTGGTTGGCCGACAGGAGGAAGCGGCCCGAGGGGGTGAGGCAGAGGTTGCGCGGGGTGGCGCCACCGCAAGGGGTGAAGCCTTGCGGGGTGAGGCGGCCGGTGGCGGGATCGACGGCGAAGGTCGCGATCGAGTCATGCCCGCGGTTCGAGCCGTAGAAGAAGCGGCCGTCAGGAGCGATCTGGATGTCGGCGCAGTGGTTGCCGGCGCGGGCCTCGGGCGGCACCGCCGGCTGGACGTCGACGAGAGCGAGGGCGCCGGTCGCGGGGTCGAGCGCGAGGGCGGCGACGGTCGAGTCGAGCTCGTTCATCACGAAGACGAAACGGCCGCCGGGATCGAGGGCGACGTGGCGCGGGCCGGCGCCGGGTGCGAGCGCGGTGCGGGCGAGCGGCGCAAGCGTGCCGGCGTCGCCGATGCGGTAGGTGGCGAGGCAGTCGAGCCCGAGGTCGGCGACGATGGCGATGCCGCCGCCGACCGTCTCGGTGACGCTGTGGGCGTGGCTGCGCTCCTGGCGGTCGGGATCGGGGCCGGTGCCCTCGTGGCGGATGCTGGCGAGGGGCGGCGTCAGGCCGCCGTCGTGCCGGATGCCGAGGACCGCGACCGACTGGTCGGGGCCGCCGCTGCCCATGCCGTAGTTGGCGACGAGGAGGTGCCGGCCGTCGCGGGTGAGGCAGTTGTGCGCGGTGATGCTGCCGAGCGTCGGCTGCTTGTTGATGTAGGCGAGGCTGCGGCTCGCGCGGTCGAAGCGATAGGCCGAGACCACGCCCTCGCGCCAGGCGAAGACCTCGGAGTTGGCATAGACGCGGCCGTCGGCGGTCACCGACAGGAAGGTCGGGTTGTCGACCTCGCCGGTCTCGGCGAGGAGCGTCACCTCGAGCGTCGCCTCGTCAAAGCCGTAGACGCCGAGGCCGACCCCGCGCGCGCCCTGGAAATACGGCGCCTCGCGGTTCAGCGATCCGACGTAGAGCAGAACCCGGTTCGCCATCCCTGCCTCCTGCGCATCGTTCATATCTGAACGTCGTCATCCCAGGTAAGTCTTTCGCGCCGGCGCGTGTCAAGCCGCGGCGGTGGGCGCGCGCGGCGTCTGGCGCCGGCCGCACATGGCTTGCAATGATGCCCCGTATGTGAATACATTCTTCAAAACAGCGGGGAGGTCGCAGATGGGCACTGCCGCGGAGACGCTCGCGCCGACCGTAGGCGTGAGCTCGACGCATCCGGGCGACATGCCGGCCGAGCATGCGGCGCTGCCGGTCTGGAACGCCGAGAACTGGTTCTACGAGGACTGGCCGGTCGGGCAGAGGATCCGCTCGCTGCGCCGGACGATCGGCGAGGGCGATAGCCACCTGTTCAACGCGCTGGTCACCGACATTCACCCCTACGTCCAGGACCAGATGTTCGCCGAGCGCGAGGGCGTGTTCGGGCGGCGGCTGGTCGCGGGCGCCTTCGTGTTCTCGGCCGGGCTCGGGCTCGTGGCGACTAACTGCGTCAACGCCTTCTCCTATGGCTACGACCGCCTGCGCTTCATCAAGCCGGTGTTCATCGGCGACACGATCTACACGATCCGCAGCAACCTCGACAAACGGCCGAAGTACGCGGACATGGGGCTGATCCGCGCCAGCTACGAGGTCTTTAAGGGCGAGGGCGAGCTCGTGCTCTACTGCGAGCACCTGCAGACGGTGAAGTATCGCGATGCCGCCGCGTTCGCCGGCCGGACCGGGGAGCAGCCATGACGGCGGAAACGGACGGGCTACCGCTCGCCGGGCTCGTGGTCGTCGACATGAGCCAGTTCCTGTCGGGTCCCTACTGCTCGCTGCGGCTGCTGGATCTCGGCGCGCGCGTCATCAAGATCGAGCGCCCGGACGGCGGCGACCTCTCGCGGCGGCTCTACCTCAGCGACCGGGAGATCGGCGGCGACTCGACGATCTTCCACGCGATCAACCGCGGCAAGGAGAGCTTCGCCGTCGACCTCAAGGACGCGGACGATCTCGCGGCACTCCGGCGCCTGCTCGCGCGCGCCGACGTGATGATCCAGAACTTCCGCCCCGGGGTCATCGAGCGGCTTGGCCTCGACTACGCCCACGTCGCCGCGCTCAACCCGCGGCTCGTCTATGCCTCGATCAGCGGCTACGGCGAGGCGGGCCCGTGGGTCGGCAGGCCGGGGCAGGATCTCCTCGCGCAGAGTCGCTCGGGGGTGATGTGGCTGAACGGCGACGAGGGCCAGGGGCCGGTGCCGTTCGGGCTCGCCATCGCCGACATGCTCGCCGGCGCCGCCTGCGCCCAGGGCATCCTCGCGGCACTGGTGCGGCGCGGGATCACCGGGAAGGGCGGGCGCGTCGAGACGAGCCTCCTCGAGGCGCTGATCGACTTCCAGTTCGAGGTGCTGACGACGCATCTCAACGACGGCCGCCGCCTGCCGCGCCGCTCGAGCTTCCGGAGCGCGCACGCCTACCTGTCGGCGCCCTATGGGGTATACCCGGCCGAGGACGGCTTTCTCGCCATCGCGATGACGCCGATCCCGAAGCTCGCGACGCTCCTCGGGCTCGAGGCCGAGCTTGCGCCCTACAGCGACCGGCCGGCGACCTGGTTCTCGGCCCGCGACGAGATCAAGGCGATCATCGCCGAGCGCATCGCCACGAAGCCGCTCGCGCACTGGCTCGCCATCCTCGAGCCCGCGGACATCTGGTGCGCGAAGGTGCTGGCGTGGCCCGAGATGATGGAGAACGACGGCTTCAAGGTCCTCGACATGCTGCAGACCGTCACCCGCGCGGATGACGTCGCCATCGTCACCACCCGCTCGCCGCTCCGCATCGACGGCCAGCGCGCTGAGAGCGCCACTGCCGCGCCGCGCGTCGGCGAGCACAGCGCGCGCATCCGCGAGGACTTCGGCCTGTGACCCGGCTCAGGGGCATGACCTGGAGCCACCCGCGCGGCTACGACCCGCTGGTCGCCTGCTCGGCCCTCTGGCGCGAGGCGGCCGGGGTCGAGATCACCTGGGACAAGCGCTCGCTGCAGGACTTCGAGTCCTATCCGGTGGAGGAGCTGGCGCGCGCCTACGACCTCATCATCATCGACCATCCGCACGTCGGGCAGATCACGGCCGAGGGCTGCCTCGCGCCGCTCGATGTCGCCGGACGCGAGGCGGAGCGGGCGGCGCTCGCGAAGGGGAGCGTCGGCGCCTCCTATGCGAGCTACACCTGGCACGGGCAGCAGTGGGCCTTCCCGATCGACGCGGCGACGCAGGTGATGGCCTTCCGGCCGGACCTGCTCCCGCACCCGCCGCGGCGGTGGGACGCGGTGCTCGACCTCGCGCGCGAGGGGCGGGTGCTCCTGCCGCTCCGGCCGCCGCATGCGCTCATGTGCTTCTACACGCTCGCGGCCAACCTCGGGACGCCCTGCGCGAGCGAGGGGCCGGCGCTCATCGACCCGGCGGCGGGCGCCCGCGCGCTGGCGAGGTTGCGCGAAATTGCGGCACTCGTGCCCGAGGCCTGCTTCGAGCACGATCCGATCGCGGTCTACGAGGCGATGGCGGGCGAGGGCGGGCGCTGGGCGTGCGCGCCGCTCGCCTACGGCTACGTGCCCTATGCGGTAGACGGTTTCCGCCCGCACCGCCTCGCCTTCGCCGACGTCGCCGGCCCCGGGGGCGTTGGCGGCTCGGCGCTCGGCGGCACCGGTCTCGCGGTGTCGGCGTTCAGCGCGGACCGCGAGGCGGCGATCGATTTCGCCTACTGGGTGGTCTCGGCCGACGTCCAGCGCGGGCCCTACGCCGCCGCGGGTGGCCAGCCGGGGCACGCGGCGGCCTGGGAGGACACGGGTGTGAACGCGGCCGTCCACGACTTCTACCGCGCGACCCGCGCGACGCTCGAGGCGGCGTGGGTCCGGCCGCGGCACGACGGCGCCATGGGCTTCCAGCAGGCGGCGTCCGACCGCCTGAACGCGGCGCTGCGCCGCGACGAGCCCGCCGAGACGGTGGTGGCCGACCTCAACCGGCTTTTCGCCGCAAGCTTCGCCGAATGCTCCAACGACAAGGGGAGGACACGATGAAACGCCTGACGCTCGTCGCCTGCGCGGCGGCCTTCGCCACCGCCGCCCACGCCGAGGACGTGGCCGCCGTCATCGACGGACTGCCGGCCGAGCTCAAGGCGCAGTACGAGGGCGCGCCGCAGACGGTGCTGTCCTCGGCCTGGGACGCCTTCACGCCGCCGGCGAAGCCGTGGAAGTGGTGCCACTCGGAGAGCTACCAGGGCAACCCGTGGCGCGTCACCGTCACCAAGGAGCTGAAGCGCCTGGTCGACGGCCTGATCGCCTCGGGCACCGTCGCCTCGTTCGAGGTGTCGGACTCCAACAACGACACCGCCCAGCAGATCAACCAGATCCGCGCCTTCATCGACAAGGGCTGCTCGATCATCACCTCGATCCCGGGCTCGGCCACCGCGCTCGACGAGGCGGTGGACGCGGCCGCCGCGGCCGGCATCCCCTTCATCACCGCCGCGGGATCGGTGACGAGCAAGAACGCGATCAACGTCGATTCGAACTATGCGCGGTGGGGCTACGACATGATCGCGGCCCTCGGCGCGGCGCTGCCCGACGGCGGCAACGTGCTGATGGTCGAGGGCATCGCCGGCCACCCGATCGTCGCGCAGGAGCGCGAGGGTGCGGACAAGGCGCTGGCCGAGCACCCGAGCCTGAAGGTCGCGCGCTCGGTCAACGGTAACTGGACGGCGAACGTGACCAAGACCGTGGTGCTCCAGGCGATCGCCACCAACCCCGCCCCGATCGACGCGGTCTGGACCACCGGCAGCGAGAGCCGCGTGATCGCCGAGGCCTTCGCCGAAGCCGGCCGCCCGGCGCCGATCATCACCGGCTCGATCACCGGCGACGCGCTGGGCTACTGGAAGGCCAACCCCGACAAGTACCGCTTCGAGGGCCACGCGGTGCTGCCGCACTGGACCGCGGAGACGCTGTTCCGCACCGGCGTGCGCGTGCTCGAGGGCCAGCAGCCGCGGCTCAACACGCTTCTCATCCCGATTCCGCCGGTGCATGGCACCGACCTCGGCCAGTGGTACAAGGACTGCATGACCCCGGACGCGGTCTCGGTCTTCCCGGTGCCGCCGACCGACCCGATGCCCGAGGCGCTGCTCGACGCCTATTTCGCCAAGCCGGCACCGACCGAGGGTTGGGACTACGCCGCCGTCCCCGACGCCTGCGCCGACTAGACAAGCCGTTCCGGCGCGGAGGGACGGCCCTCTGCGCCGCTCCGAGGTGGCATGCTCGAGATCCGCGGCATTTCCAGGCGCTACGGCGAGACGGTGGCGCTCGCCGACGTCTCGGTCCGGTTCCGGGCCGGGACCGTGCACACCATCCTCGGTGAGAACGGCTCGGGCAAGAGCACGCTCGTGAAGCTCCTCTCCGGAATCGTCCGGCCGGACGCCGGCACCATCCTGCTCGACGACGCGCCGTTCGCCGGGCGGCGACCGGCCGATTTCCAGGCCGCGGGCTTCGCCACCGTCTTCCAGGAGGTGCTGATCGCGCCCGACCGCTCGGTGACGGAGAACGTGCTCCTCGGGCTCGACGGCCTCGTGCGTCGGGCGGTCCCCCGGCGCGAGCGCC
>JBDHSS010000206.1:0-5842 GCA_039808205.1 Paracoccaceae bacterium
TCTACATCCAGGCCGGCGGCGGCGTCGTCTACGACAGCGACCCGCAGGCCGAGTTCGAGGAGAGCGAGAACAAGGCGCGGGCGCTCACGCAAGCCGCGCGCGACGCCGGGCTCTTTGCGGGGCTCGGCCGGCATGGCAACTGAGCGGCCCGTCCGGACGCCGTCTCCCTTCGATTCCCCGACCTGACCCCGCATTCACGGGTGCGACCGCCATGGCCCAGCCGTCCGACATCGAGATCGCCCGCGCCGCGCCGACCCGTCCCATCGCCGAGGTGGCGGCGCGGCTCTGCATCCCCGAGGCGGCGCTGCACCCCTACGGCCGCGACAAGGCGAAGCTCGACACCGCCTTCACTGCCGGGCTCGCCGCGCGACCGCAGGGGCGGCTGATCCTCGTCACCGCGATCAACCCGACGCCGGCCGGCGAGGGCAAGACCACGACGACCGTCGGCCTCGGCGACGCGCTCACTGCCCTCGGCCACCGGACGGCGATCTGCCTGCGCGAGCCGTCGCTCGGGCCCTGCTTCGGCCAGAAGGGCGGCGCGGCGGGCGGCGGCTACGCCCAGGTGGTGCCGATGGAGGACATCAACCTCCACTTCACCGGCGACTTCCACGCGATCAGCGCGGCCCACAACCTGCTCTCGGCATTGCTCGACAACTCGATGTACTGGGGCAATCCCCACAACATCGACCCGCGGCGCGTGACCTGGCGGCGCGTCCTCGACATGAACGACCGGGCGCTGCGCGACATCGTGACCGGCCTCGGCGGCGTCCGCCACGGCGTGCCGCGCGAGACCGGCTTCGATATCACCGTCGCGTCGGAGGTGATGGCGATCCTCTGCCTCGCGACCGATCTCGCCGACCTCGAGCGCAGGCTCGGCGCCATCATCGTCGGCCAGACCTTCGAGCGGCGCCCGGTCCGCGCGCGCGACCTCGGCGCCGACGGCGCGATGACCGTGCTGCTGGCGCAGGCGATCCAGCCGAACCTCGTGCAGACGCTCGAGGGGACGCCGGCCCTGGTGCATGGCGGCCCGTTCGCCAACATCGCCCACGGCTGCAACTCGGTGATCGCGACGCGGGCGGCGCTCGGGCTCGCCGACTTCGTCGTCACCGAGGCGGGGTTCGGCGCCGACCTCGGCGCCGAGAAGTTCTTCGACATCAAGTGCCGCAAGGCCGGGCTCAGCCCCGACGCGGCGGTGATCGTCGCCACCGTGCGCGCGCTCAAAATGAACGGCGGCGTCGCTCGCGCCAACCTCGGGACCGAGGACGTGACCGCGGTGGAGCGCGGCGCGGTCAACCTCGGCCGGCACATCGAGAACGTGCGCGGCTTCGGCGTGCCCGTGGTCGTCGCGATCAACGCCTTCACCACCGACACCGCCGCCGAGATCGCCGCCGTGCAAGCCTACGCCAGCCGGTTCGGCACCGAGGCGATCGTCTGCCGGCACTGGGCCGAGGGCTCGGCCGGCGCGCTCGCGCTCGCCGAGCGGGTGGCGGCGCTGGCCGCGGACGGCAGCGCCCGGTTCCAGCCGCTCTATCCCGACGCGCTGCCGCTTCTCGACAAGATCGAGACGGTGGCGCGGCGGATCTACCGCGCCGACGGGGTGGTGACCGAGCCCGCGGTCCGGGCGCAGCTGCACGCATGGGAGGCCGCGGGCTACGGCGATCTGCCGGTCTGCATGGCCAAGACCCAGTATTCCTTTTCCACCGACCCGACGCTCCTCGGCGCGCCGAAGGGCTTCGTCGTCCCGGTGCGCGAGGTGCGCCTCGCTGCCGGGGCCGGATTCATCGTCGCGATCTGCGGCGAGATCATGACGATGCCCGGGCTGCCGCGCGAGCCCGCCGCCACGTCGATCCGGCTCGACGAAGCCGGCAACGTCGAGGGGCTGTTCTGAGCCGGTTGCAGGCCCCGGGCGATGCCGGTAAGCCGGACACATGCAGACACCGCACGCCCACCCCGGCATGGCGCCGATCCGCGCCGACATCGACCGCATCGACCGCGAGCTCGTCGCCCTTCTGGCCCGCCGCGCAAGCTGCATCGACCGGGCGATCGCCGTGAAGCGCGACGCCGGCCTGCCGGCCCGCATCGATACGCGCGTCGACGAGGTGATCGACAACGCCCGCGCCACGGCGGCGCGCGAGGGGCTCGACCCCGAGCTGGTCGCCGCGCTCTGGCGACGGCTCGTCGAATGGTCGATCGCGCGCGAGGAAACGGCGCTCGCCCCGGAGAGCGGCCGATGACGGCCGAGATCATCGACGGCAGGGCGTCCTCGGCCGGCCTCCGGGCGCGCATCGCCGAGCGGGTGGCCGAGCTCGCGCGCGACGGGATCGTGCCGGGCCTCGCGGTGATCCTGGTCGGCGACGATCCGGCGAGCCAGGTCTACGTCCGCAACAAGGGCCGGCAGAGCGCCGAGGCCGGGATGGTCTCGCAGGAGTTCCACCTCGACGCGGCGACGCCGGAGGCGGAGCTTCTCGAGCTCGTGACCCGGCTCAACGCCGACCCGGCGGTGCACGGGATCCTCGTGCAGCTGCCGCTGCCGCCGCAGATCGACCCGCTGCGGGTGCTGAACACCGTGTCGCCGGCCAAGGACGTCGACGGTTTCCACGTCATCAACGTCGGCCGGCTCGCCACCGGCCAGCCGGCGATGGTGCCGTGCACGCCGCTCGGCTGCCTGATGCTGCTCGAGGATCGTCTCGGCTCGCTGTCCGGCCGGGAGGCCGTGGTGATCGGCCGCTCGAACATCGTCGGCAAGCCGATGGCGCAGCTGCTCCTGCGCGAGAACTGCACGGTGACAGTCGCGCATTCGCGGAGCCGCGACCTGCCCGAGATCTGCCGGCGGGCGGAGATCCTCGTGGCCGCGGTCGGCCGTCCCGGCATGGTGCGCGGCCACTGGATCCGGCCAGGCGCGACGGTGATCGACGTGGGCATCAACCGCGTGCCTGCGGCGGACGGCCGGACCCGGCTCGTCGGCGACGTCGACTTCGCCGAGGCGGTCGAGGTCGCCGGCGCGATCACGCCGGTGCCGGGCGGCGTCGGGCCGATGACCATCGCCTGCCTGCTCGCGAACACGCTGGCCGCCTGCTGCCGGTTGCACGGGCTGCCGGAGGCGGCGCTGACCGTCTGAGATCCTGCCGTTAGTAGTCGTTGTGGAAGTCGAGCCGGCGGCTGAGGAGCAGCGCGATCACCGTGCAGATCCCGCCCGACAGAAGATAGATGCCCGAGGACGCGAGGCCGAAGTGCGTCGCCAGCGCCAGCGCCACGAACGGCGCGAAGCCGGCGCCGAAGAGCCACGCCAGATCCGACGTCAGCGCCGACCCGGTATAGCGATAGTCGCTGCCGAAGCTCGACGCCACCGCGCCCGAGGACTGCCCGAACGAGAAGCCGAGCAGCACGAAGCCGATCACCATGTAGAGGAATTCGCCGACCTGCCCGCCGTCGAGCAGGAGCGGCGCAACCAGCGCGAAGATGCCGATGGCCACGGCGCAGACGATGAGCAGCCGCCGCCGCCCGAACCGGTCGGCGAGCGCGCCCGACGCGATGATCGCCGCGAGGCCGATGAGCGAGGTGCCGATCTCGATGCCGAGGAAGCCCGCGATCGAGTCGCCGGTGCGCAGGTACACCCACGACAGCGGGAAGACCGTCACCATGTGGAAGAGCGCGAAAGTCGCGAGCGGCGTGAACGCGCCGATCAACACGTTGCCGCCGTTGTTGCGCAGGGTGTCGCGCACGGTCGCGGGTGTCAGGTCGTGCACCTGGAACTCGCGAGCGTACTCGGGCGTCACCACGATCCGGAGCCGCGCGAACAGCGCGACGACGTTGATCGCAAAGGCGACGAAGAACGGATAGCGCCAGCCCCACTCGAGGAAATCGCTCTCGCTGAGCCCGGTGATGAGATAGGTGAAGAGCGCGCTTGCGACAAAGAGTCCCACCGGCGCGCCGACCTGCGGGATCATCGCGTACCAGCCGCGCTGGTCCTCGGGCGCGTTCATCGCGAGAAGCGAGGCGAGCCCGTCCCAGGTGCCGCCGAGCGCCAGCCCCTGGGCGATGCGCATGATCGCGAGGATCACGATCGCATAGAAGCCCGCGACGGAATAGTCGGGCATGAACGCGATGCCAGCGGTGGCGCAGCCGAGCAGGAACAGCGCGACCGTCAGCTTCACGCCGCGCCCATAACGCCTGTCGATCACGAGAAAGATCAGGGTTCCGAACGGCCGGGCGATGAAGGCGAGCGCAAACAGCACGAACGACCAGAGCACGCCCTCGAGCGGCGGCAGGAACGGGAACATGACCTTGGGGAACACCAGCACCGAGGCGATGGCGTAGACGAAGAAATCGAAGAATTCCGAGCTGCGGCCGATGACAACGCCGACCGCCATGTCGGCGACGCTGGTGTGGGATTCCGAGCGGAACCCGTCGGCGCTGTCGCTCCCATAGCTCATCGCGAGCGTCCCCCTTGCCGCGGTCGGGCTCGAAGGTGCAGCCCGACTCTCCTTATAGCCTCCGCTGCCGATTAAGCTATACGGGGAATCACCGCCGCGCCGATCCGGGCTCTGCCGGACCCGCGCGACGCCGAAGTGCCGGAACGGGGGAAGACATCATGCGACGACGGCTCATCGGCTCGCTGCCGATCCTCATCCTTCTCGGAGGGTGCGACATGGTGGTGCTCTCGCCCTCGGGCTACGTGGCGGTGCAGCAGCGTGACCTGCTGATCGCCTCGGTGCTGCTGATGCTGCTCATCATCATTCCGGTCATGGTGCTGATCGTCTTCTTCGCCTGGCGCTACAGCGCCAAGCGCAAGGCGAACTATGATCCCGACTGGCACCACTCGACGAGCCTCGAGCTGGTGATCTGGGCCGCGCCGCTCATGATCATCATCTGCCTCGGCGGCATCACCTGGACCGGCACGCACCTGCTCGACCCGTTCCGCCCGCTCACCCACATCGCCGAGCGGCGCCCGGTTCCGGCCGGCGTCGAGCCGGTGGAGATCGACGTGGTGGCGCTCGACTGGAAGTGGCTGTTCATCTACCCCGAGTACGGCGTCGCCACGGTCAACGAAGCCGCGGTGCCGGTCGATCGGCCGGTGCATTTCCGCCTGACCTCCGAGCGGGTGATGAACGCCTTCTACGTCCCGGCGTTGGCGGGGATGATCTACACGATGCCCGGCATGGAGTCGCAGCTGCACGCGGTGATGAACCTGCCCGGCGACTACGACGGCTTCTCGGCCAACTACTCCGGCGCCGGCTTCTCCGGGATGCGCTTCCGCTTCCACGGCATGGTGCCGTCGGACTTCTCGGCCTGGATCGCCGAGGTGCGCCGCGCTTCCGACCACCTCGACCGGGCCGAGTACCTGAAGCTCGCGGTCCCGAGCGAGAACGTGCAGCCGCGGCGCTTCGGCGGCATCGACGCCGACGTGTTCCGGCGCGCGGTCAACCGCTGCGTCGAGGAAGGCCGCATGTGCATCGACGAGATGTCGGCGATGGACGCCCGTGGCGGCAGCGGTGCCGCCGGCGCGCTCAACACCATCCCGGCCGAGGGACGGCAGGCGAGCGCCATCGGCATCCGGCCGTTCTACGTCGGCGAGTTCTGCACGCTCGCCGAATCGGTTGCGCAGTACGGGCCGGACAGCGCCGTCCTGCTGCCGCCGCCGGCCGCCGCCCCCGCCGGCAAGACCCTCTGAAAGGACGGAAGCGAACATGGCCACCGAACCCGAGACCAGCTTTCTCCTGGGCCGCCTGACCTGGGATGCCATTCCGCTGCACGAGCCGATCCTGATCGGCACCTTCGCCGCCGTCGTCCTCGGCGGCGTCGCCATCGTGGCCGTCATCAGCTACTTCCGCCTCTGGGGCTA
>JBDHSS010000207.1:0-5838 GCA_039808205.1 Paracoccaceae bacterium
TTCACCAGCCCCTGGATGCCGTTCAGGAGGTGGTATTCGAAGGTCGTCTCGGCGTCCTGGCGGAGCTTCCTGAGCCGATAGGCCACCTCGGTCTGCACCTGCTGGGTGGCGCTTTCCGAGCCGAAGTCGCGGACGGACTGGATCTCGGAGGCCCAGAGCACGTCCTGCTTCTTGAACTGGCGGCAGACGAAGGCGCGCATCTCGCGCCGGTCGGGGACCTGCTGCTCGTAGGCCGAGCCGCGCTCGGAGAACGGGATCAGCGACAGCGTGCCGTCGCGGCTCTCGATCACGACGGTGCGGGAGCGCACGCCGCGCGGGCTGAAGAGGGCCGAGCCCGAGAGCAGCGCGGGCTTGAAGGGGATGTTCTCGAGCGCGCGGGTCAGCTCGACGATGGTGAAGGCATCGCCTTCGAAGATGTCCATGGTGGCCATGAGGATGCCTCCTGTCGGGATTGGGTCAGCGGACGAGGATGCCCGCGGCGAGGAGCGCCGTGTGTGCGGCCGCGATCTCGCCCTCGCTGGGGGTGCCCGCGAAGACGAGGTCGTGGCGGTTGACGATGGCGGGGCCGCGGACGACGGCGACGGCCGGTGCGTCGCCACCGGACGCATCCGCCTTGCCCCAGAGCACCGCCACGGCGGTCTCGGTGCCGTCGACGGCGGCCGGGTCGTGGGCGGCGTACTTGCCCGAGGCGGTGATCTTGCCCAGCACCGTGCCGGGCTCGAGCGTGCCCGCGGCGACAGTGATCGTCTCGCGGGTGTAGTCGCGGAAGGCTTCCCAGACGAGGAAGCCGCCGTGGTGTTTCCCTTCGACCAGCGTGGTCATGGTGTCATCCTTTCAGCTTGAAGGTGCGGGCGACGACCTCGCCCCAGGGGCGCGCGGCCGAGGACCGGCCGGGCTGCGGGTGATGGGGCGCGATCTCGGGCTCGGCCTCGGCCTTGGCGGCGAGGAGCGCCGCGCGCACCTCGTCGAGGCTGGCGTTTTGTTCGAGGAAGCGGCCCGCCATCTGCGGCTGACCCGCGAGACGGCAGAGGTCGACAACGGCCCGGGCGTGCCCAATGGCCTCCGCGCGGATGGCGGCCGGATCGGGCGGCGCGCCACTGGGCGGCGGGGTTTCGGCGGGCGGCTGCGGGGCATTGGAGGCGGCGGCCGGCTCGTCCTCGGCGTCCGCAAACTGGTCGCCGTCGGCGACGTCGTCGGTGGCCTCGGTGTTCGCGCCATCGCTGTCGTCGTCGGGCTCCGGCTCGGCTTCGACCTGCTCTACCAGCACCGGCGGGGCGTTGCGGAAGCGGCCGATGTCGAAGTTCGCGGCGATCCGGACAGGCTCGATCAGCCGGTCGGCGAAGCCCTGCGCCACCGCGTCCGACGCGTCGAACCAGGTCTCGGACGCCATGAGCGCGGAGACCTCCTCGGGCGTCCGGCCGGATTTCGCAGCGTAGCCCGAGACGAGGCTGCCCTTCACCTTGTCGAGCGCCTCGGCCATGGCGCGCATGTCCTCGGCCGTGCCCATCACGAGGCCGGCGGGGTCGTGGATCATCAGGAAGGCATTCTCGGGCATGACGATCTCGTCGCCCGCCATGGCAATGTAGGAGGCAGCCGAGGCGGCGATGCCGTCGATCCAGACCGTGACCGTGCCCTCGTGGCGCTTGATCGCGTTGTGGATCGCGACGGCGTCGAAGACCGATCCGCCGGGGCTGTTCAGCCGCAGATCGACAGGCGTGCCCTCAGGCAGCGCGCCCAGTTCTGCCAGAAACCCCTTCGCCGAGACGCCGTAGGCGCCGATCTCGTCATAGATCGCCACTTCCGCACCCGTCCCCCGGGCTTGGATCGCATACCAGCTTGCCATGTCGTCACTCCTGTTCGGTGGCCGGATCAGTCGCCGCGGCGCCGTCGTCCGTATCGTTGCCGGCGCCATTGCCGGGCTCGGCCCGGGTCGCCGGTGTCGCGCGGGCGCCCTGCGTCTCGCCGGGGCTCGTGCGGTAGCGCAGACCGAGCCCCGTCGCGCGCGCAGCGTCGGCGGCGTTCTCGCGATCCACTTCCTCGATGTCGTAGCCCGTGGCCTCGACCACCTTGCGTCGCGAGGTGATGCCGGCCTCCATTGCCAGCACCTGCGCCTGGATGTCCTTCAGCGGATCGACCCAGTCCCAGCGCGGCGGGATCCATTGCACCGGTCGCACCGTCGCGGGATCGGCATCGAGCGCGCCCGAGAGCACCGCCGTCTCCAGCCAGCGCCGCCACACCGCGCGGCAGAGCTGGTGCACGATCACGCCATGCTGCAGCTGGCCGATGCGGCGGCGGAACTCGACGAGCTCCGCCCTGATGCTCGAGTAGTTCGCCTGCCGGACGTCGCCGGTGACGAGGTGATAGGGCAGCCCCAGCGAGGCCGAGACCGCCAGGAGCGTGCGGTACTGGAACGCCTCGTAGCCGCCGCCGACATCGGCCGGCGATGAGAACTTCACGTCCTCGCCGGGCAGCAGCACCTGCATCGTACCGGGCTCGAGGCTCGCAATGGCGGCGCCGTCGAGATCCGCCTCCGCCTCGCCCATCATCGGCTCTTCTGGCGCAGTCTTGGTGATGAAGCCCGCGAACATCGCCGCGGTCTTCTTCCGGTCGAGCTCGGCGTCGTCATACTGGTCGAGCAGGAACAGCCGCACCATCGCCGGCGCGATATGCGGCAGCCCCCGGATCTGGCCCGCGTCGATGGGCCGGTAGATGTGCAGGACATCCGCAGCGGCTACGCGCACCGTCTCCGGAAGCACCGCCCCCTGATCGGTGCTGTCGCCCGGATGACGGCGGCGGAAGTGATAGGCGACGCGCCGGCCAATGCCGTCGAACTCGATCCCGCAGCGGATGCGGTTGCCGTTGGCCGCGGCTTCGGTCTTCTCGAAGGGCAGCATTTCCGACTGGAGAAGCTGCAGCTGCAGCGGCACCAGCAGCCCGTCCTCGGCCCGGCGCGGGCGCAGCCGGACGAAGCACTCGCCCGCCACGAACATCTCGCGCGCGACCATGGCCTGCAGACCGTAGAAGTCGGTCAACGCGTCCGCGTCGGCCTCGTCGGTCCAGGCGAGCCAGAGCCGCTGGACCCGGTCGCGCAGATCGGCGTCCCCGATCAGCGACGAGGGCTTGATGCCGTCGCCGACGAGGTTGGCGGCGAAGGCCTCGCAGGCATTGGCGGCATAGCCGTTGGTCACCACCAGTTCGCGGGACCGCGCCAGCAGCCGCGGGCCGCCGGAGGCGACCAGCGCGTTGATGTTCTCGAGCGGCGGGTTCCAGCCGCGCAGCCGTCGCTTCGCCATGGCACCTTCGAGACGGGCGCGCACGGCAGCAGGGCCGCCGGTGGTCCGACGGCGAAAGCGGTCGAAGAGGCCCATGGGTTCAGAGCCCCTTCGCCGTCGTCACGCGCACCTGCCGAACGATCCGACGCCCCTCGGCTGCGGCGATCTCGCGGTCCAGCGCCTCGATGGCCCGGTCGATCTCGGCCACGCTGCGGTAGTCCACGGTCTTGCCGTCGTAGCTGACCCGCGCCACCCCCGAGGATCGCTGCGCGGTCAGCGCGTCGCGGCGGGCGCGGAGCTCGGCGGCCGTGGCCATGGATCACCTCATGTAGCTCGAGCGCACCGTGCGCCGGCGCGGCGAGGTTCGTCTCTCAACGTGCACCGGCGTTCCCGGTCCGGCCTCGGGTCCGTCCTGCTTCGCCACCCCGAGTTGCGCTTCCAGATCGGCCCACCGCGCCTCCGGCCAGCGATCCGCCCCCGCGATCCATGCGGCGGCGCGGGCATACACCCGTGTGTCCAGCGCCTCGTTGCGCTCGCGGAGCTTCTGCCACTCGAGCCGCGCGAAGCCGCGTTTCGTGCGCACCGTCACCAGCTGCTCGGCGGTCAGCTGCTTCAGCCATTCGCCGTCCGCCCAGTCCGGCAGGTGGATCGTGCCGGGCGGACACAGCGCACCGGCAGCCTGTTCCTCTTTCGTCGGCCGGTCCTGCCGCAGGAAGCGATAGGTCTCGGCCTTGAAGGTCGAGGTCGCCACCGTCCAGAGCCGGGCTCCACGGCGGAGCCGCTTGCCCGCAACGGTTGCGTCGACATAGGTCGGCCCGGTCACCGGACTCGTCCGGGTGAACCCCTCGACACCCTTCACCGGCGCCACCTGCGCGAAACCCACCTGGCGCGACCAGGCATAGACCGCGCTGGTCTCGTAGCCGGTATCGATTGCCAGCCGGGCGATGGTCAGATGCTGACCAGCCCCATGCGCCCATGTCCGCCCGAGCAGGTCGGTCAGCTGCTGCCAGCAGGCCGGATCGCCGGGCCCGCCCTCCAGCACGAGGTGGTCCACGAGCCAGCTTTCGAGGCCACGGCCCCAGGCCCAGACATCGACCTCGATCCGGTCCTTCTGCACGTCGGCGCCCGCGGTCAGGAACAGCCCGCGCTCGGGCACCGTGGCCGGGGCCCATGTCTCGCGCCGGTCCGCCAGGCGCTGCCAGTCGGGCGCCTCGCCGGTCTCCATCCAGGTCTCGCCGAGGATGGTGTTCCGGAACGCCCGCATCGCCTCGTCGCTGCCCCGTGCCGCCTCGTGCGCCCGCGCGATCCGCTGCCAGCTGAGCCAACCCACCGGCGAGTAGAGCGCCGAGAGGTGGTAGCCGACCGTCGTGGGATCGGTAGCCGTTGCCGTCGCGCGCCACTCGCCGCGCTCGAGCATCCGCGTCTTGTGGTGCTCGGCGATGGACCGCTCGCAGCCCTCGCAGTGATACTCGGCCGTCTCCGGCCGCCCCTTCTCCCAGCGCAGCCGCTCGAACTTCAGCCATTGTACGTGGCCGCAATGCGGGCACGGCACGAAGAACCGTCGCTGGTCGGATGCCTCGAACTCCCGCTCGATCCGGCTCAGCCCCCGGATGGTGGGCGTCGAGACCAGGAAGACCTTGCGCCGATGGGCGAAGGTCAGCGACCGCGCTTCCGCCAGCGTGACCGGATCGCCTTCCTCGTCGGCTGAGGCCGGATAGGCGTCGACCTCGTCGAGGAAGATGTAGCGCGCCGGGGTCGAGCGCAGGCCGACCGCCGAATTCGCGCCGGTCATGATCAGGATGCCGCCGGCAAACTCCTTCGATAGCATCGTGTTGCCCGCATCCCGCGAGCGGGCGGGCTTCACCCGCTCCCGCAGGTCCGGGCTCTCGTCGATCAGCGGATCGATCCGCTGGCGCGAGTTGCGCTTGGCCAGTTCCACGGTCGGCTGGACCGCGAGCATCGGCCCCGGCGCCTGGTGGATCACGAAGCCGATCCAGTTGTTGCCGGCCTCGGTCGCGCCAACCTGCGCGGCCTTCATGAACACGATGCGCTGGGTCGGATCGCCGGGCGAGAGCCGGTCCATGATCTCGCGCATGTAGGGCGTGCGCGCGGTCCGGTACTGCCCCGGCTCGGCCGAGGCCCGCGAGGCGAGTTTCCGGTGGCGGTCGGCCCAGCTCGAGACGGTCAGATCCGGGTCGGGACGCAGGCCCCGCGACCAGGCGCGGATCAGCGCGGCGGACCCGTCGAACCCGACAAGATCGTCATCCAAGCCCGGGTCGGATCTCCGCGAGGCTGTCGAGCTGGGCGCGGACATGGGACTCCAGAACCTTCTGCATCAGCGCCGCCTCCACCTCGCACCCGTCCCCCAGCACCGCGGTCAGCTCCGAGGCCATCAACGCGGCAACGCGCGCCGGCCAGGTCACCCAGGCGTCGCGCTCGTCGCGCGCGAGCCGGAACATCAACGTCTCCGCACGGGCGCGGTCGACCAGTTCCCCCTTCAGCTTCTGGAGCCGGATGCGCCGCTCCTGCGCCTTCAGCACCTCGTTCGCGGTCTTGGCCTGCAGGA
>JBDHSS010000208.1:0-5830 GCA_039808205.1 Paracoccaceae bacterium
CCGGTCGGTACGCAGGTCAATGGCCGGACGCGAGCTACCCGAAACAGCGAGCCCCGCCGGTTGGCGGGGCTCACGGGGAAACTCGGAAGGGCTTGCCCGGCCGTCCGGGCGCGGGCTCAGGCGGCTTCGGCCTCGGCGCGGGCGTGCTGGCGCTCGCTCTCCTCGCGGCTCAACGCGACCGAGGTGCGCACGCCGCGCCGGACGAACTCCATCATGCCCTTGACCGTACGCTCGTTCGGGTCGATGCCGGCGCACATCAGCACCTCGCGACCGTCGCGCGAGCGGGCCCAGCGGGCGATCACGTCGGCGCCGTTGCCATACTTCTTGTCATCCGCGATGGCATCGTCGAGCGCCGCCAGCACCACGGCGGCGAACAGCTTCTGCGCGCGCGCCCCCTGGTCGTTGGTGAACGCCAGCTCGTCCACGTAATCGAACATTACGTCGTCCTTCCTCAAGTCGTCGGTCTTGAAACGCACATACCCCGCCTCGCGATGCAGCAGAACTGCCATTTCCACGAGTCCGACATGCGTCAGCCGTATACCAGGTGTGGAGCATATAGAGGGCGCGGGGCGCCAAATCAACAAAACTCGCGGCATTTCGTTGCGTCAGCGCGCCCCCTCGGGCACCGCCGCCGCCTCGGCGATCGGCACCGGATCCGCCCAGCGCAGGCGCCGGTAGTCGAAGCCCGCCTCGAGCGTCGGCTTCACGATCTGGAAGTACGGCGAGAGGTCGAAGTCGCGCGGCGCGAACAGCGAATGGTGGCGGATATGCAGGATCTCGCTGCGCTGCCGGCGCGCCAGCGGATTGGCGCGGAACTCGGGCGTGATGATCGGCAGGATCGGATAGCGCACCCGCTCAAACGCCTGCGCGATCAGCGTCGAGCAGATCGCGCGGGTCGGGTCGCCCGAGCCGATCGCCAGCATCCGCCGCCGCCAGCGCGCCGGCACCGGTGGCTCCGGCAGGAAGTAGCGGAGGAGGTCGGTGATGTTCTTCATGTCGTAGCTCTTGCCGATGCTCGCGACCACGAAGTCGATCACCCGCGCCCGGTCGGCGTTGCTGAGGTCGACGGGGCGGCAGATCCGGGTGTTGTAAAGCTCGTACTTCGAGAGCGGCGCGGCGATGCAGCCCTCGCCGAGGTTGACCTCGACCAGCGTCAGCGGCTCGCCCTCGGGGCTGACCTTGCCGACCGCGTTGCCGACGTAGAGCGCGGCGTGCGACCAGGTCGACATCGTCAGGTACTTGATCGTGCTCGACACGCGGCTGTTGCCCTCGACGAGCAGCACGTCGCCGGGCTGCAGCACGCGCCTGAGCGCCGCGACGTTGGCGTGCGTGAACGGGCGCGCGTCCGGCGGCACCTCGTTCAGCCGTCGCGCCAGGTGCCGGCCGATCCGGTCCGCCAGGCTCTCGCGCGCCGCCGTCACCGGGGAACCTCCACTCGCTACGCCCTGCTGATCCGCGGCATCGCCTGCATCCTGCACCGGATCGACGCCGGCGTCACGCTCTGCGACGAAATCGTGCTAGAGCGGTAACGCGGACCGCGGCGCCGCCGAACTGGAGACCGAATGCGCCCCGAGACCGAGCCGCCGCTGGAGGAGCTGCTGCGCGCCGCCAACCGGGGCGATGCCGCGGCCTACGCGGCGTTCCTGCGGGCGGTGACGCCGGTGGTGCGCGGCGTGGCGCGCGCCCGCGCCGGCGGCCTCGCGGCGGACAGGGTCGAGGACATCGTGCAGGAGACGCTGCTCGCCATCCACCGCAAGCGCCACACCTGGCGCGAGGACGCGCCCGTCCGGCCGTGGCTCTATGCGATCGTGCGCTACAAGGTGGTCGACGCGCTCCGCGCGCGCGGCCGGCGCATCGAGGTGCCGATCGACGATTTCGCCGACGTGCTGCCGGCAGAGCCCGCGCCCGACCCGACCGAGCGCGGCGACGCGCTCCGCGCGATCGGCCGGCTCGATCCCCGTTCCGCCGCGATCGTGCGCGCCATCGGCCTCGACGGCGCCAGCATCGCCGAGATCGCGGGCGCGCTCGGGATGAGCGACGGCGCGGTGCGCGTCGCGCTGCATCGTGGGCTCAGGAAGCTGGCGCAGCTGCGCTCGAGGCTCATGGAATGAGGACCGAGGATCTCATCCGCGTCATCGCCGCCGACACGCTGCCGCGGCGGTCGCCCGCGGCAACGCTCGCCATGGCGCTCGGGCTCACCGCGGCGCTGGTCGCGCTGGCCTTCGTGGCGCTGATCGGCCCGCGGCCCGACCTCGCGAGCGTCCCGGTCACGCTGCGGCTCGCGCTCAAGCAGGCCTGGCCGATCCTTCTTGCTGCCACTGCATTCGGTGCGGTGCTGCGGCTCGCCGAGCCCGGGCGCCGCCTCGGCGGCTGGGGACCGGCGCTCGCGCTCGCGCCGGCGCTTCTCCTCGGCGCGGTCGCGGCCGAGATCGTGCACCTGCCACCGCCCGCCTGGGGTCCGGCGATGCTCGGCGCGACGCGCTGGCAGTGCCTCGGCCTGATCGGCGCGATGGCGCTGCCGCTTCTCGCCGCCACGCTCTGGGCGCTCGGCCGCGGCGCCAGCACCCGGCCGACGCTGACCGGCGCGGTTGCCGGGCTCCTGAGCGGCGGCACCGCCGCGGCGATCTATGCCATCCACTGCACCCAGGACAGCCCGCTCTTCTTCGCGGTCTGGTACGGCGTGGCGATTCTGGCGGTCAGCGCCGCCGGTGCGCTGATCGGGCGATTTACCCTGCGCTGGTAGCAACCGCAGGGTGTATTCTGTCGCCCGCAGCCGGCGCCCGCACGGTTTTCCTTGCAACGCGAGGCATCTTCGGCCAAGCCTCCTGCCGCTCTGTTACGATAATCGACCCGCTGTCTTTCTGGCCTCGGACCTCGGTTCCTCGATGACTGCGCCAGGCCGCCGCACCTCCGCGGGCGGCAAAGACAGGAGAGATCACGATGGCCAAGGGCACCGTGAAGTGGTTCAACGCCACCAAGGGCTTCGGCTTCATCCAGCCCGAGGGCGGCTCGAAGGACGTGTTCGTCCACATTTCCGCGCTCGAGCGCGCCGGCATCAGCCACCTCGATGACGGCCAGAAGGTCACCTTCGACCTCGAGACCGGCCGCGACGGCCGGCAGTCGGCGGCGAACCTCGCGCTCGCCAACTGACGCGAGCCGCGGCGAAGACTTTCGGGGGCCGGTCCGTCGGGACCGGCCCTTTCCGTTTCCGAGCCGCCCCGTAGACTGGCCCCCCGATCCGAGCCCGGAGCCCCAGGCCGATGCGATTCCGCGAGTATCCGCTCCTCAACACCCCGAGCATGGTGCTGGTCATCCTGCGGAGCGCCGCGGCAGGGCCCACGTCGCTGGCCGCCTGCACCGACCAGCTCGCGCGGCTTCTCGACCGCGCCGACGAGCATCCGCCGTTCGGGCCCGAGGAGATCGCGAGCCGGCTCGCGATGCTCGCGCGCTACCTGACTCGCGCCGGGCTGATCGGGCCGGTCGGCGAGGCGGGCTTCACCGCCACCGACGCCGGCCGCGCCGCGCTCGCCGAGCACCCGCAGGGCTTCGACACCGCCGACCTCATGGCCTATCCGGAGTTCGCCCGCTACGTCCGCGGGCTCGACCGACGCCGCGGCCCGCTCGACGCCCGCGCCGGCGGCTACGATGCGGGCTTCTACGCCTACTGGAGCGGGCAGCTGCCGGCCGACAACCCCTATGCCGAGGACAGCGCCGACTTTCTCGCCTGGGAGAACGGCTGGTCTGAGGCGCTCGACGAGGATTTCCGCCTCACCGGCCCACGCTTCGCGCCGCCGGCCTGAGCGCCGGAGCACGCCCGAGTCCGAGGAGGCCGCACATGCCGCACCCCGCCCGCGCCATCGCGCTCGCCGCCGCCGCGCCGTCGATCGAGGACGTCGAGGCCCTGGCGCGCCGCGCCTTCGCCGGGTTGCCGCCCGAGGTGCGCCGGGCCTGCGAGGGCGTGGTGATCCGGGTCGTCGACTTCGCCGAGGACGAGGTGCTCGACGCGCTCGGCATCGAGGACCCCTTCGAGCTGACCGGCCTCTACGACGGCATCGCGCTGACCGAGCGCTCGGTGCTGACCCAGCCGGTCCGGCCCGACGCGGTCTGGCTCTACCGCCGGCCGATCCTCGAGGAATGGATCGAGCGCGGCGACGTCGGCCTCGACCGGCTGGTCGCGCACGTGCTGGTGCACGAGATCGCCCACCACCTCGGCTGGTCGGATGACGACATCCGCCGGATCGACGACTGGACCGAATAGCCGCGCCTCAGCGCTCCTCCCCGCGCGCCAGCCGCCCCGCCCGACCGCCGCGCCGCTTCGGCTTCACCAAGGGCGCCCGCGCCGGCAGCTCGGCCATCACCGCGCGCCGCGCGTCGGGGGTCATCGCGCCCCAGGCGGCGATCTCGTCGGCCGAGCGGTAGCAGCCGAGGCAGAGCCCGGAGGTCTGATCGATGATGCAGACCTTGATGCACGGGCTCTCCACCGTCTCGGGCTCGCGGCGCCAGACCTCGTCTTCGCTCATCGCCCGGCCCGCTCCAGGTGGCCGAGCCGATCGAGCAGCCCCTGCAGGATGTAGCCGGCGGCCACCGCGTCGATCACCTCGGCGCGGCGCCGTCGCGAGGCATCGGCCTCGAGGAGGGCGCGTTCGGCCGCCACCGTCGACAGCCGCTCGTCCCAGAAGGTGATCGGCAGCTCGGTCAGGCCGGCGAGGTTGCGCGCGAAGGCGCGCGTCGCCTGCGCCCGCGGGCCCTCGCTGCCGTCCATGTTGCGCGGCAACCCGAGCACCACGCCGCCGATCGACCGCGCCGCCGCAAGCTGCAGGAGTGCCGCGGCATCGGCGCTGAACTTGCTCCGGCGCAGCGTCTGAAGCGGCGTCGCGATCCGCCGCAGCGTGTCGGAGACCGCAACGCCGATCGTCCTGGTGCCGAGGTCGAGCCCGATCAGCGCCCGGCCAGGGACGAGCCGAACGAGGAAGTCGGCGGGCTCGGGCAGGATCGCCGCGGTCATGGCGCGGGCGCCGGCGGCAGGCCGGCGTCCTTGGCGGCGCGCTCGATCAGCGCGGTGCCGGCGGCGTCGCTGGCGAAGATCGTGCGCGCCTCGCCGAGCACCGCCGCCGCCTGATCGCGCCGTCCGAGAACCCCGAGCGAGCGGATGAGCTGCGCCCAGTCCTGCGGCGGGCCGCCTTGGCTCGCGAGCCGGTCGGAGAGCTTCGCCACCATCGCCTCGATCATCGCCTGCCGGTCGTCGGGCGCGAGCCCCTCGGCCGCCTTCGCGTCCTCCGCGGTCGGTCCCCGCGGCGCCGCACCGCCGGCTTCGGGCGGCACGGCGATCCCGGCCTCGCGCGCCGCCTCGGCGAGCCCGGCGCGTGCCGGCGCCATCCACGGCGCGTCGGCCGGACCTTCGGTGACGAGGCCCTGCCACATGCGATAGGCGAGATCGGGGCGGCCACCCTGCAACAGCGTCAGCGCCGAGTAGTAGCGCGCCACCGGGTTCTTCGGCTCGAGTGTCAGCGCCCGGCCGAGTGCTGCCTCCGCCTCGGGCGAGACGTAGCCGCCGGCGGCGAGGATCTGCGCTTCGGCGAGATCGACGAGATCGTCCGCGGTCACGGTGTCGCCGAGCAGCGCCACGACGCGCTCCTCAGCGGCGCGTGCCTCCGGCCAGCGCTCGAGCGACCCGAGGCTCGAGGCGAGCAGCCGCCAGCCGCGCAGGTCGTCGGGCCGCGCCTTCAGCACGTCCTGCAGCTTGGTGATCAGCGCCGCGTCGCCGTCGGAGGCCGAGGGCGTCGCCGCGCCCTGCCCCGCCGTCCGCGCCGCGACGAGCCGCTCCGCCTCG
>JBDHSS010000209.1:0-5827 GCA_039808205.1 Paracoccaceae bacterium
ATTCGCGCCTGGTCGCGCTCAACGCCCGCGACGCGGCGGCGCGCGGGGCCCGCATCCTGGTCCGCACCGAGGCGATCTCGGCGCGGCGCGAGGACGGGGCGTGGTCGATCACGACCCAAGGGCCGGAAGGACGGGTCGAGCATCGGGCGCGGGCCCTCGTCAACGCCGGCGGCCCCTGGGTGGGCGCCGTGCTCCACGACATCGTCCATGCCGAGACCCGGGCCGGCGTCCGGCTGGTGCGCGGCAGCCACATCGTCACCCGCCGGCTCTACGACCACGACCGCTGCTACTTCTTCCAGGGCACCGATGGGCGCATCATCTTCGCCATTCCCTACGAGCAGGACTTCACCCTGATCGGCACCACCGACGTCGACCACCAGGGCACGCCGAGTGAGGCGCGCTGCAGCGACGCCGAGCGCGACTACCTGCTCGCCTTCGCCTCGCGCTACTTCGCGCGGGCCGTCACCCGCGACGAGGTGGTCTGGACCTATTCCGGCGTCCGGCCGCTCTACGACGACGGCGCGCGCTCGGCGACGGCGGCGACGCGCGACTACGTGCTCGCGCTCGACGAGGCCGGAGCGCCGCTGCTCAGCGTGTTCGGCGGCAAGATCACCACCTACCGCCGGCTTGCCGAGGCGGCGCTCGCCAAGCTCGCGCCGTGGTTCCCCGAGGCAGGCGGCGCCTGGACCGCGCGCGTGGCCCTGCCGGGCGGCGACTTCCCGGTCGATGGCGTGGCCGCGCTGACCGAGCGCCTGCAGGCCCGCTACGGCTTTCTCACGCCCTACTGGGCCGGGCGGCTGGTCCGCGCCTATGGCACCGATGCCGCCACGCTGCTCGGCGCCGCCGCGACGGCCGCCGACCTCGGCCGCGACTTCGGCGCCACGCTGACCGAGGCGGAAGTGCGCTGGCTCGTCGCGCGCGAGTTCGCTCGCAGCGCCGACGACATCCTCTGGCGGCGCAGCAAGCTCGGCCTGCGGATGACCGCGGACGAGACGGCGGCGCTCGGCGCCTTCGTCGCCGATCTGACGCAATCGGCCGGGACGCTGTTCCCGGCGGCAGAGTAAGGCCTCGGCATGGCGCTCGCGCTCGAAGGGGTCACGCGGCAGGTGCGGGGGCAGGTGCACATCCAGCCGACCGACCTCGTGCTCGACAAGGGCACGATGAACGTGCTGCTTGGGCCGACGCTTTCCGGCAAGACCACGCTGATGCGGCTGATGGCGGGGCTCGACCAGCCGACGCGCGGCCGCATCCGCTGGGACGGGCGCGACGTGACCGGCGTCGCAGTGCAGGACCGCAAGGTGGCGATGGTCTACCAGCAGTTCATCAACTACCCGACGATGAGCGTCTACGAGAACATCGCCTCGCCCCTGCGCATCCAGCGCCGGCCGAAGGCCGAGATCGACCGCGCGGTGCAGGAGACGGCGGCGATGCTGAAGCTGACGCCGATGCTCGGGCGCCGCCCGCTCGAGCTCTCGGGCGGCCAGCAGCAGCGCTGCGCGCTGGCCCGCGCGCTGGTCAAGGGCGCTGGCCTCGTGCTCCTCGACGAGCCGCTCGCCAACCTCGACTACAAGCTTCGCGAGGAGCTGCGCATCGAGATCCCGCGCATCTTCGAGGCCTCTGGCGCGATCTTCGTCTACGCCACCACCGAGCCCGAGGAGGCGCTGCTCCTCGGCGGCAACACCGCGACGCTGTGGGAGGGCGCGGTGACGCAGTTCGGGCCGACTCCGCAGGTCTACCGCCAGCCGCGCGACGCTGTCACCGCCCGCGTCTTCAGCGACCCGCCGATGAACTTCCTGCCGTGCCGCAAGGAAGGGGGCCGGCTCGTCCTCGGCGCCTCGACCGCGGCGCCGGCGAGCGGCCCGCTCGCGGCGATCGCCGACGGCGCCTATCTCGCCGGCGTCCGCGCCAACCATCTCGACGTGGCGCCGCGCTCAGCCGGCGCCGTCGGCTTCGACTGCACGCTGATCGCCAGCGAGATCACCGGCTCGGAAACCTTCTTCCATGTCCGCCACGGTGCGGACGCCTGGGTCGGCCTGGTCGAGGGCGTGCACGAGATGACGGCCGGGGCGCCGCTCACCGTCTGGCTCGACCCCGCGCACGTCTACCTCTTCGACGGCGAGGAGCGCCTGGTCGCGCCCGCCGCCTACGCCGTGGCGGCCTGAGCATGGCGCGGATCACCCTCTCGCACCTCGCCCACAGCTACCTGCCGCACCCCGCCGGCGAGGCCGACTTCGCGCTCAAGGAGATGGATCACGTCTGGGAGGACGGCGGCGCCTATGCGCTGCTCGGCGCGTCGGGCTGCGGCAAGACCACGCTCCTCAACATCATCTCCGGCCTGATCCGCCCGTCGCAAGGACGGGTGCTGTTCAACGACGCCGATGTGACCGACCTGCCGACCGAGGCGCGCAACATCGCTCAGGTGTTCCAGTTTCCGGTGGTCTACGACACGATGACGGTGCGCGAGAACCTGGCCTTCCCGCTGAAGAACCGCGGCATGGAGCCGGCCTACATCGCCTCGCGCGTGCAGGAGATCGCCCGGATGATCGGCATGGAGGCGGTGCTCGACCGCAAGGCGCGCCGGCTGACCGCCGACGCCAAGCAGAAGATCAGCCTCGGCCGCGGCATGGTGCGTCGCGAGGTCAATGCGATCCTGTTCGACGAGCCGCTGACCGTCATCGACCCGCACATGAAGTGGGAGCTCCGCACCCAGCTCAAGGAGCTGCACCGCGAGTTCGGCCACACGATGATCTACGTCACCCACGACCAGACCGAGGCGCTGACCTTCGCCGACCGGGTGGTGGTCATGCACGAGGGCCGCGTGGTGCAGATGGGCACGCCCCAGGAATTGTTCGAGGCGCCGGCGCACACCTTCGTCGGCTACTTCATCGGCTCGCCGGGCATGAACCTCATCGACGCGAGGATCGCCGGCCGCCGCGCCCACATCGCGGACGCGACGCTCGAGCTTCCCGCGAGCTACGGCACGCCCGCCGGCCGCACGCAGATCGGCATCCGGCCCGAATACGTGCGGATGACCGCGGGCGAGGGCCTGCCGGTGACGGTGCGGCGCATCGAGGACGTCGGCCGGCGCCGCATCGTCCGCGCCGAGCTCTTCGGCCAGCCGATCAACGTCATCGTCGCCGAGGGCGAGCCGCTGCCCGAAGGCGCGAGCCGCGTCGCGTTCGATCCGTCGCGGATCAACGTCTACGCCGACGACTGGCGCCTCGAGGGGACCGCTGCCTGATGGACAAGACCCAGAACAACCGCGCCTGGTTCCTCGTCCTGCCGATGCTCGTCGTCGTCGCGTTCTCGGCGGTGATCCCGCTGATGACCGTGGTCAACTACTCGGTCAACGACACCTTCGGCAACAACGAGTTCTTCTGGGCCGGCCTCGAGTGGTTCGACGAGATGCTGCACTCGGACCGGCTGTGGAGCGCGCTCGGCCGCAACATCCTGTTCTCGGCGATCATCCTCGCGATCCAGATCCCGCTCGGCATCTTCGTCGCGCTCAACATGCCCAAGCGCGGCGTCTGGGTGTCGGTCTGCCTCGTCACCATGGCGCTGCCGCTCCTGATCCCGTTCAACGTCGTCGGCACCATCTGGCAGATCTTCGGGCGCACCGACATCGGCCTGCTCGGGCACACGCTGGCCTCGCTCGGGGTCTACTACAACTACACCGCGCATCCGGTACATGCCTGGCTCACCATCATCGCGATGGACGTCTGGCACTGGACGAGCCTGGTCGCGCTCCTCTGCTATGCGGCGCTGCAGTCGATCCCGCAGGCCTACTACCAGGCGGCGAAGATCGACCAGGCCAGCCGCTGGAAGATCTTCCGCTACATCGAGCTGCCGAAGATGAAGGGCGTGCTGATGATCGCCATCCTGCTGCGCTTCATGGACAGCTTCATGATCTACACCGAGCCTTTCGTCGTCACCGGCGGCGGGCCCGGCAACTCGACAACGTTCCTCTCGATCGACCTCGTGAAGATGGCGGTCGGCCAGTTCGATCTCGGGCCGGCCGCAGCCTTCTCGATCATGTACTTCCTCGTCATCCTGCTGGTCAGCTGGGTCTTCTACACGGTGATGACCAACATCGACCGCGAGGAGGGCGTGTGATGCGGCTCCGCGGCGCGCCGATCGTCATCGCGCTCTATCTCTTGTTCCTGCTCGTGCCGATCTACTGGCTCGTCAACATGAGCCTGAAGACCAACACCGAGATCACGCAGACCTTCTCGCTCATCCCGAATGACCTGACGTTCGCCAACTACCACACGATCCTGACCGACCCGAGCTGGTACATGGGCTATGTCAACTCGATCATCTACGTGGTGATGAACACGGTGATCTCGATCACCGTCGCCCTGCCCGCCGCCTACGCCTTCAGCCGCTACAACTTCCTCGGCGACAAGCACCTGTTCTTCTGGCTGCTCACCAACCGCATGGCGCCGCCGGCGGTGTTCGCCCTGCCCTTCTTCCAGCTCTATTCCTCGGTCGGGCTCTTTGACACCCACATCGCGGTGGCGCTGGCGCATTGCCTGTTCAACGTGGCGCTCGCGGTCTGGATCCTCGAGGGGTTCATGCGCGGCATCCCCAAGGAGCTCGACGAGACCGCCTATATCGACGGCTACCGCTTCGGCACCTTCTTCGTGAAGATCTTCATGCCGCTGATCGCGTCCGGCATCGGCGTCGCCGCCTTCTTCTGCTTCATGTTCTCCTGGGTCGAGCTCTTGCTGTCGCGGACGCTGACCTCGGTCAACGCCAAGCCGATCGCCGCGACGATGACCCGCACCGTCTCCGCCGCCGGCATGGACTGGGGCGTCCTCGCCGCGGCGGGGGTGCTGACGATCGTGCCGGGCGCCCTGGTGATCTGGTTCGTCCGCAACTACATCGCCAAGGGCTTCGCCCTGGGGAGGGTCTGAGGCCATGTCGCGCACCGGCTTCGCCGCGGTCTGTCTGACGGTTGCCGCCGTCTTTGCCGCCGCGCTCGGGCTGCTCCTCGCCTTCGCGCCCGAGAGCGAGGACGGCATCGACTGGACCGGCCAGCTCGTCGCCGGCGGCTGGATGGCCTGGACGCTGCCGGTCGCGCTGTTCTTCCTCGCGATCGCCGGCCTTCTCGCGCTGATGACGCTGCTCGCCGTGCGCCGGCCGGAGACGCCCCGCGTCGGCATCCTGCGCATCGAGACCACGCGCGGCGACCGGCTCTTCGTCAGCCTGCTCGGCTCGGCCTTCATCTGCCTCGCCTGGCTCTACTTCTTCGGCGCGCCGCTCTGGGGCGCGCTGGTCGCCTGCCTCGCCTTCGCCTTCGCGGTCTTTCGCTGGGTCTAGGCGGGGAACCACCAACAAGCCTTCGTCTCCAAGGGAGGAACCACACTGTGAGACACGGACGAACGACAACCGCCATGGCGCTCGCGCTCCTGGCGCTGGCGGCCCCGGCCTGGGCCGACATGGACGCCGCCAAGGCTTTCCTCGACAAGGAGATCGGCGACCTCTCGACGCTGACCCGCCCCGAGCAGGAAGCCGAGATGCAGTGGTTCGTCGACGCCGCGAAGCCCTTCGCCGGCATGGACATCAAGGTGGTGTCCGAGACGATCACCACGCACGAGTACGAGTCGAAGGTGCTGGCGCCGGCCTTCACCGCGATCACCGGCATCAAGATCACCCACGACCTGATCGGCGAGGGTGACGTCGTCGAGAAGCTGCAGACCCAGATGCAGACCGGCGAGAACATCTACGACGCCTATATCAACGACAGCGACCTCATCGGCACCCACTGGCGCTACCAGCAGGCGCGGGATCTGACGAAGTGGATGGCCGACGAGGGCAAGGACGT
>JBDHSS010000210.1:0-5815 GCA_039808205.1 Paracoccaceae bacterium
TGACGATCTGCGGCTCGGCCCAGCCCTTCTTCTCGAAGTGGTGGTGGATCGGCGCCATCAGGAACACCCGCTTCTTGGTCCGTTTGTAGTAGCCGACCTGGATGATGACCGAGAGCGCCTCCACGACGAAGAGTCCGCCGATGATCGCCAGCACGATCTCGTGCTTGGTCGCGACGGCAATTGCACCGAGCGCGCCGCCGAGCGCCAGCGACCCGGTGTCGCCCATGAAGACCGCCGCCGGCGGCGCGTTGTACCAGAGAAACCCGAGGCCGCCGCCGACCAGCGCCGCGACGAAGATCAGGAGCTCGCCCGTCTCCGGCACGTAGTGCACCCCGAGATAGGTCGAGAAGTCGACGCGCCCGACCGCATAGGCGATCACTCCGAGCGAGGCCGCCGCGATCATCACCGGCATGATCGCGAGGCCATCGAGCCCGTCGGTCAGGTTGACCGCGTTCGCCGCCCCGACGATCACCAGCATAGCGAACGGCAGGAACAGCCAGCCGAGGTCGAGGAGCGCCCCCTTGAACACCGGAAACGCCAGCGTCCCGGTCAGATCGGTCGGATGCAGCCACATCGACCAGCCGGCGGCGATGAGCGCGATCAGGAAGCCGATGCCGAGCCGCACCTTGCCCGACACCCCGGCCACGGTCTGCTTGCGGACCTTCGCGTAGTCGTCGGCGAAGCCGACCAGCCCGAAGCCGAGCGTCACGAACAAGACCATCCAGACGAAGCCGTTCGACCACCGCGCCCAGAGCAGCGTCGAGACCACGATCGCCGACAGGATGAGCAGCCCCCCCATCGTCGGCGTCCCCGCCTTGGTGACGAGGTGGCTCGCCGGCCCGTCCTCGCGGATCGGCTGGCCGCGGCCTTGGCGCACGCGCAAAAGCTCGATCAGCGGCCGCCCGAACAGAAAGCCGTAGACGAGCGCGGTGAAGAACGCGCCGCCAGCCCGGAAGGTGATGTAGCGAAAGAGGTTGAGCGCGGAGAGGTTCTGCGAGAGCTCGGCCAGGTAGTAGAGCATGGGCCTGGTCTATCCTTCCGCGGCGTCGGTCGGCCGCGCCTCGCCCATGCGCTTGATCGCCTCGACCACCTGACCCACGCGCGAGCCGTTCGAGCCCTTGACCATGGCGATGTCGCCGGCTTCGACCAGCCGCCCGGCCCGCGCCGCCATGGCGCCGGCGTCGGGGAACCACTCGCCGCGCTGCGATCCCGGCAGCGCGTCCCAGAGCGCGCGCATCCGCTCGCCGGCGCAGTGCACCGTCGTCACCGCCTTGAGCGCCGGCACCTTGGCGAGCCCCGCGTGCAGTGCGCGCTCGTCGGGCCCGAGCTCGAGCATGTCGCCGAGGAAGGCGATACGCCGGCCGCGCGTGACCTTGCCGATGCCGTCCTCCGGCCGGGCGCCGGCAAAGACCTCGAAGGCCGCCGCCATCGCCGCGGGGTTGGCGTTGTAGCTCTCGTCGATGAGGGTGATCGCTCCGTCGATGCCGCCGGGACCGAGCGTCACGGTCCAGCGCGCGCCGCGCCCCTCGGGCGGCTGCCACTGGCCGAGCCCGATCGCCGCCTTCGCGAGGTCGCCGCCAAGCGCCTCCACAGCAGCGAGGACCGCGAGCGCGTTCATCGCGAGGTGCCGCCCCGGCGCGCCGAGCCGGTAGAGGAACCGCCGCCCGTGCGCGCGCGCCGCCACGGCGGTGCCGCCGTCGCCGACGCGCACCTCGTCGAGCCGGAACTCCGGCCGCCCGGTCGCACCGAAGCGCACCGGCCGCACGCGCGCGCGGCGCGCCGCGGCGAGCAGGATCGGATAGGTCGGCGTGTCGCGGTTCAGGACCGCGATCCCGCCCGGCTCCAGCCCCTCGACGATCGAGCCCTTCTCGCGCGCAATCCCGGCGAGGTCGCGGAACGCCGCGAGATGCACCGCCTCCACCGTGGTGACGATCGCGACGTGCGGCCGCGCCAGCCGCACCAGCGGCGCGATCTCGCCGGGCGCGTTCATGCCGATCTCGAGCACCGCGAAATCGGCGTCCGGCGCCAGCCGCGCCAGCGTCAGCGGCACGCCCCAATGGTTGTTGAAGCTCTTCTCGGCCGCGTGCACGCGCCCTTGCGTGCCCAGCGCCGCGCGCAGCATCTCCTTGGTGCCGGTCTTGCCGACCGACCCCGTCACCGCCACCACCTTGCCGCCGAACCGCGCCCGCGCCGCGCGCGCCAGGTCGCGCAGCCCTTCGAGCACGTCGGGCACCACGAGGAGGGGCGCGTCCTCCGCCACCTTCTCCGGGCGTCGCGACACCAGCGCCGCTGCGGCGCCGCGCTTGAGCGCCTCGGCGACGAAGTCGTGCCCGTCGCGCGCGTCCCGCAGCGCCACGAAAAGGTCGCCCGGCACCAGCGAGCGCGTGTCGATCGAGACGCCGGTCGCCGTCCAGTCGCGCGGGCTCGTCCCGCCCGTCGCGGCGACCGCCGCATCCCGGGTCCAGAGAGCCGTCATCGCACCGCCCTTCATGCCCCGAGCCCATCGAGGGCGGCCACCGCCACGCTCGCCTGCTCGAGGTCGTCGAAGGGCAGCACGTCGTGGCCGACGATCTGCCCCGTCTCGTGGCCCTTGCCGGCGATGAGCAGCGCGTCTCCCGGCTGCAGCGCGTCGACCGCGGTCAGGATCGCCTCGGCCCGGTCGCCGATCTCGATCGCCTCCGGCGCCCCTTCGCGCACCGCCGCCCGGATCGTCGCCGGATCCTCGGTGCGCGGGTTGTCGTCGGTCACGAAGACCACGTCCGCCGCCGCCGCCGCCGCGCGCCCCATCATCGGCCGCTTGCCACGGTCGCGGTCGCCGCCGGCGCCGAAGACGACGAGAAGCCGCCCGAGGACGTGCGGGCGCAGCGCGCCGAGCGCCGTGGTCAGCGCGTCCGGCGTGTGGGCGTAGTCGACGAAGACCGCGGCGCCGTTGGTTCGCGTCGCCGCCCGTTCCATCCGCCCGCGCACCGTGCGGAGCGACCCGAACGCCGGCAACACCGCCTCGGGCGCCGCGCCCGCGCCGATCGCGAGCCCAGCCGCCACCAGCGCGTTCTGCGCCTGGAAGCCGCCGATCAGCGCCAGCCGCGCCTTGTGGCTGCGGCCGTTCCAGGCGAAGAGCAGGTCCTGCCCGGTCGCATCGAAGCGCTGGCCGATCACCCGGAGGTCGCAGCCCTCGGCGCCGCCGACGGTCAGCAGCGTCTGGCCGCGGTCGCGGGCGATGCGCCGCACCCGCGGCCCGTGCGGATCGTCGAGGTTGATGACCGCCGTGCCCTGCCGCGGCAGCACCCGCTCGAACAGCCCGAGCTTGGCGGCGAAGTAGGCCTCGAAGTCCGGGTGATAGTCGAGATGGTCGCGCGTGATGTTGGTGAAGCCCGCCGCGGCGAGCCGCACCCCTTCGAGCCGGCACTGGTCGAGCCCGTGCGAGGAGGCTTCCATCGCCGCGTGCGTCACGCCCTTGTCGGCGAGCTCGGCGAGCAGCCGGTGCAGCGTGATCGGCTCGGGCGTCGTCGCGGAAAGCTTCGCCGCCACCGCGCCCTCGACGCCGACGGTGCCGATGTTGACCGCGGTCTCGCCGAGCGCCTCCCAGAGCTGGCGGGTGAAGCTCGCGACCGAGGTCTTGCCGTTGGTGCCGGTGACCGCGACCATCACCTCGGGCTGGCTGCGGAACCAGCGGCTGGCGGCGATCGCCAGAACGTGCCGCGGGCGGTCGCTGACGATGACCGGCACCTCGAGGCGGCCGACGGCGGCCTCGATCCGCGCGAGCCCGGCGGGATCGGTCAGGATCGCCGCCGCGCCCATGCGGAGCGCCGCCGGCACGAACTCGGCACCGTGGGTGCGGGTTCCGGGGAGGGCGGCGAACAGGTGCCCGGTGCGGGTGTCGCGGCTGTCGACCGACAGCCCGGTCAGCTCGGGAAGCCGCCCCGCCCAGTCGCCGGCGCGCCGCGTCCCGGCCAGGAGCCCGAGCGTCTCGAACTCCGTCAGCTTGTCCGTCCGATCCGATCCTGTCATGGCGTCCGACTGGGTCTCCGCGGGCTCTTCCGCTAGTCGTTTCCGGCCAGCGTGTAAAGCGGCGGCACCGCCGCCGCCGGCGGCAGGTCGGGCCGGATCCCGAGCACCGGGGCGATGCGCCGGATCGCGTGCGCGAGCACCGGCGCGGCGGTCAGGCCCGCGGTGCGGAACGCGGTGTGGTTGATGATGCTCGTCGGCTCGTCGAGGCAGACGATGAGCACGTACTTCGGATCGCCGGCCGGGAAGAACGAGGCGAAGGTGGCGATCGTCTTGTCGCGCGCATAGCCGCCCCAGGCGTTCGGCTTGTCCGCGGTGCCGGTCTTGCCGCCCACGTCGTAGCCCGCGACGTCGGCCTTCTCGGCGGTGCCGCGCACCACCACCTGGCGCAGCATGTCGCGGATCTGCCGCGAGGTCCGCGCCGACACCACGCGGTCGGCTTCCGTCGGCGCCGCGTCGGAAGCGATGATGCTCGGATGCACCCGGAGGCCGCCGTTGACGAGGCTCGCGTAGGCCGCCGCGAGGTGCAGCGGCGTCACCGCCATGCCGTGGCCGTAGGAGATGGTGATCGTCGAGAGGTCGGTCCAGCGCTTCGGCAGCAGGGGCGCGGTCTTCGTGGCCTCGGAAAGCTCGACGGGGGAGGGGTCGAACATGCCGATCTTCTGGAAGAACGCCTGCTGCCGCGCGGCACCCACCTGGATGCCGATGTGCGCAGCACCGATGTTGGAGGAGTTGACCAGCACGTCCTCGACGGTCAGCCGCGGCCCGTAGTTGTGGAAGTCGCGGATGGTGAAGCGGCCCCACTTCATCGGCCCCTTGGTGTCGACCACCGTCTGCGGCGACACCAGCCCCGCCTCGAGCGCCATGGCGACGGTCAACGGCTTGAACGTCGAGCCGAGCTCGTAGCGCCCCTGCGCCGCGCGGTTGAACAGCGGGCTGTCCGCCGGATCGCCCTTGGTCGGCAGCGGCGGGCGCGCGTTCGGGTCGAAGTCCGGCAGGCTTGCCAGCGCCGTGATCTGCCCGGTCTTCGCATCCATCAGGATGCCGACCGCGCCCTTGGCGTTCAGCTCCTTCATGCCCTGCTGCAGCACGTCCTCGAGTGCGGTCTGCACCCGGAGGTCGATCGAGAGCCGGAGCGGCGTGTCGACCTCCGCCGGGTCGCGCAGCCGCGCGTCGAACACCCGCTCGACGCCGGCGGTGCCGATCACCTCCGCCGCCGCCACCCCCTCGCGGCCATAGCTCGCCCCGCCGAGGACGTGCGCCGCCACCGCGCCGTTCGGGTAGAGCCGCGTCTCGCGCGGCCCGAACAGCAGGCCCGGCTCGCCGATGTCGTGCACGCGCTGGCGCTGCTCGGGCGAGATCGTCCGCTTGATCCACAGGAACTTGCGCCCGTCGGTGAACTCCGCCGCCAGCTTCGTCGCGTCGAGGTCCGGGAAGATCGCGACAAGCTTCGCCGCCGCCCCCGCCGGATCGATGAGATCCGCCGGCTGCGCATAGAGCGAGGCGGCGACGATGTTGGTCGCCAGCACCACGCCGTTGCGGTCGACGATGTCGGCGCGCTGCGCGTGGATCGGCTCGCCGATCGCGGCGCGCGGCTCGACCGGCACCGATGCGGAGAGGAGCGCCATCCGACCGGCGACGGTGGTGAAGCCGAGGATGAAGACGACGCCGAGCAAGAGCAGCCGCGTCTCGGCCTTGGCGCGCTCGGCGCGGTGGCGCTCGGCGAGCCGCGCCGCGCGCTCCTCGGCCTCCACGAGGTCCGGGTCGCTCCCCTCGGCGCGGGCGCGCAGGATGCGCGCGAGCGGGCGCA
>JBDHSS010000211.1:0-5723 GCA_039808205.1 Paracoccaceae bacterium
GGGTCGATGGCGGCACAGGCCGGGCAGGCGATGAGCGCCGCGTCGGTCATTCGTCGGCGTCGACCCAGATGTCGCGGCTCTGGCGAAAGGCGGTGCCGTCGGCGGCGGTTGCGGCGATCTCCACCCGCCAGTTGCCGCGCGCGAGCGGCGCGGTGCCGGCATAGCCCGCGGGTGTCTCGACGAGCGCTACGGCCGCGTCCTGCCGCGTCGTCGTCGGCCGGCCGACCCTGACCGCGAGCGTCGCCGGCCGGACGACGTGCCCGGCGGCGTCGGTGATCTCGAGGCGCAGCGTGCGGGCGTCGTGGCGGAGCGCGACATTCCAGCCGAGCGCCAGCTGCGCCGCCTTCAGCCGGTCAAAGTCCTGGCTCGCGACATAGCTGTCCTCGACCACCACGCCCGAGAAGGTGCGCGCCGCGGTCACCGCCAGGATGACGTTCGGCGCGAGCATCACCAGGAAGGCGATCACCGCGATCGCCAGTACCGCCCGCCCGGTCAGGACGCGCTCGCGCACGATCATGGCTGCCGCCCGTGGAACACCGAGTCCTCGCGCGCCTCGCGGCCGCTGCCGGCGTCGGTGGCGACGAGCTCGACCGGGGTCAGCGCCTGGGCGCTGGCCGCGCTGTCGGGGGCGCTGGTCAGATACACCCGCTGGCGCAGCGTGGTGTTGGCAGGAACCGTGACCGTCAGGCCGTCGTGGCCCTGCAGCTCGAGCGCAAGCGGTGCGGCGCTCTCGACCGACAGGCCGAAGTCGCGGTCATAGCCGGTCATGTTGCGCAGCCGGACCTCGTAGGCATTGCGGATCGAGCCGTCGGAGAGGACGACGTTGACCGGGTTGCGCACCGGGTCGACGTTGATCGAGATGTCGGTGCGCAGGATCAGCGCCGCCACCAGCGCCAGCCCGAAGCCGATCCAGAGCGCGGTGTAGAGCAGCACGCGCGGCCGGAGGATCCGGCGCCAGACCGGCAGATCCTCGCCGCCGGCGCGCTCGCGGTCGCTGTCCGCCAAGGTGACGTAACCGATGAGGTTGCGCGGCTTGCCGATCTTGTCCATCACGTCGTCGCAGGCGTCGATGCAGAGCGCGCAGGTGATGCAGGCGAGCTGCTGGCCGTCGCGGATGTCGATGCCCATCGGGCAGACGTTGACGCAGGCCGAGCAGTCGATGCAGTCGCCGAGCGCCTCGGCGCCTTCGGCTTTGCGGTGCTTGCCGCGCGGCTCGCCGCGCCAGTCGCGATAGGCGACGGTGATCGTCTCCTCGTCCATCATCGCCGCCTGGATGCGCGGCCAGGGGCACATGTAGATGCAAACCTGCTCGCGCATGAAGCCGCCGAAGGTGAAGGTGGTGGCGGTCAGGATGGCGATCGACATGTAGGCCACGGGCGGCGCCTGCAGCGTTACGAGCTGGCGGAGCAGCGTCGGTGCGTCGGCGAAGTAGAACACCCAGGCGCCGCCGGTCAGCACGGCGATGGCGAACCAGACCGTCCACTTGACCGCGCGGAGCCGGATCTTGGTCGCCGTCCACGGCGCGTTCCAGAGCCTCACGCGGGCGTTCCGGTCGCCCTCGATCCAGCGCTCGGTCAGGATGAAGAGGTCGGTCCACACGGTCTGCGGGCAGGTGTAGCCGCACCACACCCGGCCGAGCGCCGAGGTGAACAGGAAGAGCCCGAGTCCGGCCATGATGAGCAGACCCGCGACGAAGTAGAACTCCTGCGGCCAGATCTCGATGAAGAAGAAGTAGAAGCGTCGGTTGGGCAGGTCGACGAGCACCGCCTGGTGCGGCAGCGCCGGGCCGCGATCCCAGCGAATCCACGGCACGAGGTAGTAGATCCCGAGGGTGATCCCCATGATCCACCACTTGAGGGTGCGGAACTTGCCGGAGACGCGGCGCGGAAAGATCGGCTCGCGCGCGGCATAGAGCGGGACTGGCTCGACGTTCTGGGACAAGGCGGATTTCCGTTGGCTTCCGCCCAGAGCCTATACCAGTTTGCGAAGAATGGTGAACCGCCTCGCGCGACGTTTTCCATGCGGCAGGACGCCGCGCCATGCGAATTTCGGGAACAAGCGGCTCAGCCGCGCGCGTGCTGGCGCAACCAGACCACGAACTCCTTGAGCGGCTTGCGCATCACGCCGGGCCGGGTAACGAGGTAGTAGCCGAGATCGGGCAGCGCGTCCTCGAACAGCACGACGAGCCGACCTTCGGCGAGGTCGCGCTCGAGCAGCACCCGCGCGGTGACCGAGACGCCGTCGCCGCTGCGCAGCCCCTCGAGGATCAGGTGCCCGGGCAGGTGGGTCACGTCCTCCTTCTTCGGCGCGATCACGCCGCGGTCGCGCAGCCACGTTGACATCTCGCTGGTGCCGATCTCCTGCAGCCATGGCAGACCGAGGATGTCGCGCGGCTCGGTGACGCGCCGCCCCATGAGGAGCGACGGTGCCGCGACGAGCACGTAGGTCGTCGGCAGCAGGAGCTCGGCGTCGAGCCCGCGCCAGTGGCCGGTGCCGTAGCGGATCGCGACGTCGATGCCGCCGGGCGTCAGCTCGACGAGGTCGCTCGTCGGGTTCAGCATCAGCTCGGCGTCCGGATGGTCGTGGCGGAATTCCGACAGCCGCGGCATCAGCCAGCTCATCGCGAAGGCCGGCGTCGTGCTGATCTGCAGCGCGCGCGAGGCGTCCGCCCCGGTCAGCTCGTCGACGGCGCGGCGGATGTCGCCGAACGCCGCCTCGAGTGCGGCAGCCAGCCGCGCGCCCTCGGGCGTCGGCACCGAGCGGCGCCCTTCGCGGCGCAGGAGCGCAACGCCAAGCTCGTCCTCGAGCGCGCGCACCCGCTGGCTGATCGCGGCGTGGCTCACGTTCAGCATCGCGCCGGCCTTGGCGAAGCTGCCGGTGTCGACCAGGGCCGCGAAGGCGCGGAGCGCGCCGAGCGAGGGAAACCGTCGCCAGTCCATTCTCGTAAGCCTGCCTTACATGAACGCAGTTTTCCTGATTTGTCTCCGGGCCGGTTTCACTCGATATTCGAGAGCAGTATCACCCAAGGCCGGAGGCAGCGCCATGATGAACGTATACGTCCGCACTATCATGATCGCCACCCGGCTCGACGAGCCGGCCAGGCTCGACGCGCGCCCGCGCAGCCGCCGGCCGGCCTGGGTGTCGCGCCTGCTCGGGCGGCCGCGCGAATGACCACGCGGGATCAGGGGACGCGCGAGGCGGGTGGGCGGCGCCAGGGCTTGGCGCGCATCGGCCGGTTCCTACGCGACATCGAGCGGCGCCGGGCGCTCAGGCTCTCGTCGGCCCGACTCGTGACGCTCGAGGACCACCAGCTGCGCGACATTGGCCTCTCGCGCGACGAGGCCAACCTGCTCGCGCGCAATCCGGGGGCGCTGCCGGACCGGCTGCGCCGGCACTGAACGCCGACAAGCTGCAAACGGCCGGCGAGCCCCTCGCCGGCCATTCCTGCTATTCGCCGCCGCCGAGCGTGTGGACGTAGACCGCCACCTTGGCGATGTCCGAGGGGCTGAGCCGCCCGCCGAACGCCGGCATCACGCCGCCGCGCCCGTGCAGGATGGTGGTCCGGATCGTCGCCGGGTCGCTGCCGTAGAGCCAGATCGCGTCGGTCAGGTTGGCCGAGCCGAGGTCGTGCATGCCCTTGCCGTCCTCGCCATGGCAGGCGGAGCAGTTGTCGACGAAGAGTTGCTGCGACTGCGCGGCCAGCGCCGGGTCGCTGGCATGGCCGCTCAGCGACAGCACGTATTGCACGAGGCCGTCGATCTGCGCGGGCTCCAGCACGCCGTCAAAGGCGGGCATGTCGCCGACGCGGGTCTCGTCGTCGCCCGTGAAGCGGATGCCGTGGGTCACCGTCTGCTGGATCGCGTCGGCGGTGCCGCCCCAGAGCCAGTCGTTGTCGAGCAGGTTCGGATAGTGCCCGACCACGCCGCCGGCGCCGGCGCCGTGGCAGGGGGCGCAGTTGTTGCGGAAGACCGCGGCGCCGCCCGCGGCCGCGAAGCGCAGCGTCTCGGGGTCGGCCTCGACGGCCGCGAGGTCTTCGGAGACGAGCTTCTGGTCGAGCGCCGCGTTCGCCGCCGAGGCCGCGGCGAGCTCGGCGGCGACGTTGGCGCGGCTCGAGTAGCCGAGGAGGCCGGGCGTCGCGCGGCTGACCAGCGGCCAGGCCGGCATCAGGATGGTGTAGATCACCCCCCAGACGATGGTGCCGTAGAGCGCCCACAGCCACCAGCGCGGCATCGGCGTGTCGAGCTCCTTGATGCCGTCCCACTCGTGGCCGGTGGTCTCGGTCTGGGTGGCCTCGTCGACCTCGCGCCTATCGGCCATGGGAGTCGTCCTTCGGTCGGTCCTCGTTGCGGAAGATCTGCATCGCCGCCTCGTCCTGCGCTGCGCGCGCGCCGGGGCGCAGGATCCAGACGAAGACGGCGGCGAAGAAGAGCGCCATGCCGAGGAGCCCCCAGCTGTCGGCGAGCGCTCGGAGCGCGCTGTAGGTCTCCATCGCCGGGGCTCAGCGGCTGGCGGCCGGCTCGAAGGTCGAGAAATCGACCAGGGTGCCGAGCATCTGCAGGTAGGCGATGAGCGCGTCGAGCTCGCTGATGCCGGGCTGGCCGTCGAACCGCCGCGCCTGGGCCTTCGGATAGCGCGCGAGGAGCGCATCGACGTCGCCGGTGTCGGGGTCGGCCTGGGTGCGGAAGTCGGCCTTGGCGCTCTCGATCATCTCGTCGGTATAGGGCACGCCGGCCGCGCGGTGGGCGCGCATCACGCTGGCGATCCGGTCGGGATCGAGCGGCGTCGTCGCCAGCCACGGATAGCCCGGCATGATCGATTCGGGCACCAGGTCGCGCGGATTGTGCATGTGCGCGACGTGCCAGTCGTCGGAATAGCGGCCGCCGACGCGGGCGAGGTCGGGCCCGGTGCGCTTCGAGCCCCACTGGAACGGATGGTCGTACATCGATTCCGCCGCCAGCGAGTAGTGGCCGTAGCGGTCGACCTCGTCGCGCATCACCCGGATCATCTGGCTGTGGCAGACGTAGCAGCCCTCGCGCACATAGATCTCGCGCCCGGCGAGCTCGAGCGGGCTGTAGGGGCGCATCCCCTCGACCTTCTCGATGGTGTTGTCGAGATAGAAGAGCGGCGCGATCTGCACCAGGCCGCCCACCGAGACCACGATCAGGCTGAGAAAGAGCAGCGCGAAGGCGTTGGTCTCGGCCCAGTTGTGAAGCTTCAGGAACATGGGTGGATCCTCACTCGGCCGGCACGGGCGTGGGCGTCCGGGCCGCGCCGGCCCCGGCGATGGTCTGCCAGAGGTTCCAGGCCATGATGATGCCGCCGAGCAGGAACAGCGTGCCGCCGATCGCCCGCACCACGTACATCGGGTGCATGGCCGCGACCGAGTCGATGAAGGCGTTGACGAGGAAGCCCTGGTCGTCGATCTCGCGCCACATCAGCCCCTGCATGATGCCGCCGACCCACATGGACGCGGCGTAGAGCACGATGCCGATCGTCGCGAGCCAGAAGTGCCAGGAGACGAGGCTCGTCGAGTAGAGCGCCGGCCGGTTCCAGAGCCGCGGCACCAGGTAGTAGAGCGCGCCGAAGGTGATCATGCCGTTCCAGCCGAGCGCGCCCGAGTGCACATGGCCGATCGTCCATTCGGTGTAGTGGCTGAGCGAGTTGACCGAGCGGATCGACATCATCGGCCCCTCGAAGGTCGCCATGCCGTAGAAGCCGACGGC
>JBDHSS010000212.1:0-5694 GCA_039808205.1 Paracoccaceae bacterium
GCCGAAATGCGCGCACGGCGGCGCCATCCGCTCGGGCGCCGGCGCCACCAGCTCGGGGGCATCGCCGCCGAGGCACCAGATCTCGCCCGGCAGCGCGCCGGCCACGCGCTCGCCGCCGGCGATGCCGTCGCCTTCGCGGCCGAGCCGCTCGATCGTCACCGTGCGCATCGAAACCGATCGTTTCCTCGGTTGCCGCTTTTGTGGAAGCGGCTTTGGGATTATCTTCTGCTCGTCAACATCATCGCAGCGCACTGGAGTCCCGCATGGTCACCCCCGTCGCACCCGGCACCCGGATCGGGCATGTCCACCTCAAGGTCGCCGACCTCGACCGCGCCATCGCCTTCTACTCCGGCGTGCTCGGCTTCGAGCTCATGCAGACCTACGGCAAGGAGGCCGCGTTCCTCAGCGCCGGCGGCTATCATCACCATATCGGCCTCAACACCTGGGAGAGCCGCGGCGCCACGCCGCCGCCGCCCGGCCACACCGGGCTCTACCACACCGCGATCCTCTATCCCACCCGCCGGGATCTCGCCGACGCGCTCCGCCGGCTGACCGCCGCCGGCGTCCGGCTGACCGGCGCCTCCGACCACGGCGTCAGCCAGGCGCTCTATCTGAACGACCCGGACGGCAACGGCGTCGAGCTCTACTGGGACCGGCCGGAAGCCGAGTGGCCGCGCGATGCCGACGGCAAGCTCGCCATGGTGACAAAGCGGCTCGACCTCGAGGATCTGCTCGCCGCGGCGTGAGGATCACGCGGGCTTGCGCGCGGCGAGGAGCGTTTCCTCGTTGCCGTCGCCGCCGGCGATCGGGCTCGGCGTCTCGCCGAGGACGCGCCAGCCGGACCGCTCGAGAAAGCCGCGGACCCCGGCGACCGCGGCGGCGCGGGCGGCGGGGTCGCGCACGATGCCGCCCTTGCCGACCCGCGCCGGCCCGACCTCGAACTGCGGCTTCACGAGCGCGACCAGCGTGGCACCGGGCCGCGCCAGCGCCAGCGCCGCCGGCAGCGCCGTCGCGAGCGGGATGAAGGAGAGGTCGGCGGTGACGAGATCGGGCGTCGGCACCTGGCCGGGGACGAGGTCGCGCACGTTGGTGCCCTCGATCAGGTGCAGTCGCGGCGCGCCGCGAAGCGCGGCCGCGAGCTGGCCATGGCCCACGTCCACCGCCCAGACCGCGGCGGCGCCGCGCGCGAGCAGCACCTGGGCGAAGCCGCCGGTCGAGGCGCCGAGATCGAGCGCGACGCAGCCCGTAGGGTCGATGCCGAAGGCATCGAGCGCATGCACGAGCTTGAGCGCGGCGCGCGACACCCACGGCATCGCGTCCGCCGCCACCTGGAGCGCGCTCGCGCCGCCGACGCGCTCGGCGGGCTTAAGCACCCTTCGCCCGTCGACGCTGACCGCGCCGGAGGCGATCAGCGCCTGCGCCCGCGCGCGGCTCGGCGCGAGCCCGGCCGCCACCAGCGCCTGATCGAGCCTGCTGCCGGCGCTCATTCGGCGGCGACGTCGAGGAAGCCGCCCGACTGGCGCTGCCAGAAGCGCGCATAGAGGCCGTTGCGGGCAAGGAGACCGGCATGGGTGCCCTCCTCGACGATGCGGCCGCCGTCAAGGACAACGATGCGGTCCATCCGTGCGATCGTCGAGAGCCGGTGCGCGATGGCGATCACCGTCTTGCCCTCCATCACCGTGTCGAGCGTGTCCTGGATCGCCGCCTCGACCTCGCTGTCGAGCGCGCTCGTCGCCTCATCGAGCACCAGCACCGGCGCGTTCTTCAGGATCACGCGGGCCAGCGCGATGCGCTGCCGCTGGCCGCCCGAGAGCTTGACGCCGCGCTCGCCGAGATGCGCGGCATAGCCGCGGCGCCCGCGAAAGTCGCGCAAGGTCAGGATGAAGTCGTGCGCCTCGGCCCGGCGCGCCGCGGCGATGACCTCCGCCTCCGTCGCCTCCGGGCTGCCGTAGCGGATGTTGTCGAAGGCCGAGCGGTTGAACATCGCCGTCTCCTGCCGCACGACGCCGATCTGCGCCCGCAGCACGTCCTGCGGGATGTCGCGGATGTCGACGCCGTCGAGCCGGATGCGCCCGCCCTCGACCTCGTAGAGGCGCAGGAGCAGCGACACCGCCGTGGTCTTGCCGACCCCCGAGCGGCCGACGAGCGCGACCCGCTCGCCGGCGCGGACATGGAGGGTGAAGTCGTCGAGCGCCGCCGACGGCCGACCGTAGCCGAAGCGGACGCGCTCGAAATCGACGGCGCCGCGCACGAGGGGCAGCGCCGCGGGCTCGGCCGCGTCGGTGATCGCGTGCGGCGGCGACAGCGTGCGGATGCCGTCCTCGATCTCGCCGACGTTGGCGAAGATGCCCATCGCCGCCATCGACACCCAGCCTGACATCTGCGCGATGCGGGTGGCGATCAGGCCGGCGGTGGCGATGTCGCCGGCTGAGGCGCTGCCGCGCGTCCAGAAGAACAGCGTGCCGCCGATCAGCACCACCGGCAGCGCGCCGGCGAGTGCCATCAGCCAGAAGCGGAACGACGAGCTCGTCGCGCCGAAGTCGATCGTGGCGCCGCGGTAGCCGGCGAGCGCGCGCAGCGCCGCCTGGTCCTCGTGATCGCCGTGGCTGAAGAGCTTCACGGTGGCGATGTTGGTGATGGTATCGACGACCTGGCCGGTCACCACCGCGCGCGCCGCGGCGCGGGCGGTGGAGCGGCTGCGGATCTGCGGCATGTAGCGGCGGATCAGCAGGAAGTAGCCGGCGAGCCAGACGAGCATCGCCAGCGCCAGCCACAGGTTCATCCGCCCGACGACCGCGATCGCGCCGACGATCGCGGTGATCGCGAGGCCGAGGGTGGTGACGGTCTCGGAGACCGCGTCGGTGATCGCCCGCGCCGTCTGCTGCTGCTTCTGGGCGATGCGCCCGGCGAAGTCGTCGTCGAAGAACGCGAGCGATTGCCCGAGCGTGTGCCGGTTGAGCCGCGACAGCACCAGCGGATAGAGGTTCGGGCCGAGCGTGACCCCGGTCAGCGCCGCGCCGAGCCCGAGCAGGACCGGGCGCAGCACGAGGAAGAACGCGGCCACCCCGACGAGCGCAGGCCAGCTCTCGGCGAGAAGCCCGGCCGGGCCGCGGGCCTGGGCGAGGTCGATCAGCCAACCGACCAGCGTCGCCGAGATGACCTCGGTCGCGCCGATGGCGATCGACACCGCGAGCGACAGCGCGATCGCCAGCATCGCGCCGCGCAGCACCCAGCGCAGGAAGCGCACCAGCCGGTCGGGCGGCGGGCCGTCGGCGGGGGCGAAGGCGTCGATCAGGTCGGCGAGGCGACGCTTGACGCGCGACACCGGCCGCGGCTCGGCCGCAGCTGCAGCCGCCTCCGCGCTCGCGCGGGCCATCGGGTCTCGGGTCGCCGGCATCGCCCTCATCTTGGCAGTGCCGCGGCTGATTTCCAGCCCGCGCGCGGGGATTTGTCGCGAGCGGTCGGGCCGGCGACCCCGCGTCGCATCCTCACCGCTCGAGCTCGGCGAACCAGCCGAGGCGGCGCATCGCGCGCTTCTCCGCCTCGAGGAGCAGCATCATCCCCGCGGCGATTGCGACGATGAGCGCGCCGTCGGCGAGGCTGACCGGGCGGGTGTCGAAGATCCGCTGCATCGGCGGCCAGTAGGTGAAGGCGAGCTGCGCCGCTGCGACAACGGCGATCGCCGCCAGCACCGCCGGGGTGCCGAGCACGCCGCCCCGGGTGAGCGAGCGCGCGCGCAGGGTGCGGACGCTGAAGAGGTAGAAGACCTGCGCCGCCACCAGCATGGTGACGACGAGCGTCCGCGCATAGGCGAGCTCCTCGCCGCGCCCGAGCGCCAGATAGAAGACGAAAAGCGACGCGGCCGTCATCAGCAGCGAGACCAGCACCACGCGCCAGACGAGGAACGGCGTGAGGAGCGCCGCGCGCGCGTCGCGCGGCGGCCGCGCCATCACCCCGGGCTCGGGCCGCTCGAAGGCGAGGACGAGACCGAGCGTCGGCTCGGCGATCAGGTTCACCCACAGGATCTGCGTCGCGCTCATCGGCAGCGCGTGGCCGGCGAGCAGCATCAGGATCACCGCCAGCGCCTCGCCGCCGTTGGTCGGCAGGGTCCAGGAGATCACCTTGCGGATGTTGTCGTAGACGGTCCGCCCCTCGCGCACCGCGGCGACGATCGAGGCGAAGTTGTCGTCGAGGAGCACCATCTCGGCCGCCTCGCGCGCGGCCTCGGTGCCCTTCTGCCCCATGGCGGTGCCGACGTCGGCCTGCTTCAAGGCCGGCGCGTCGTTGACCCCGTCGCCGGTCATCGCGACGATCGCGCCGTCGGCCTGCAGCGCGCGCACGATGCGGAGCTTGTGCTCGGGGCTGGTGCGGGCGAAGACCGACACCTGCGCCACCCTGCGCCCGAGCTCGGCGTCGTCGAGCGCGTCGATCTCGGCGCCGGTCATCGCCTCCAGCCGGTCGGCGAGGCCGAGCACGCGGCCGATCGCCACCGCCGTCGCCGCGTGGTCGCCGGTGATCATCTTGACCGCGATCCCGGCCGAGCGGCATTCGGCGATCGCCGCCGCCGCCTCGGGCCGCGGCGGGTCGAGAAACCCCATGAGGCCGAGGAACTCCAGCCCCTCGGCCAGCAGCTCCGGCGTCAGCCGCTCCGGCACCACCGCGAGGCGCCGGGCGGCGAAGCCGAGCACGCGCTCGCCCTCGTGCGCCAGCCGCGCCAGCCGCTCGTCCCAGCCGCCGCCCACTGCTGCGAGCCCGAGGACGACCTCGGGCGCCCCCTTGACCAGCACGAGCCCGCCGCCGTCGCGACCGCGATGCAGCGTCGCCATGTAGCGGTGCGCGGCGTCGAACGGGATCTCGTCGCGGCGCGGCCAGGCGGCGCGCACCGCCTCGGGGTCGATCCCGGCCTTCCGCGCCAGCGCGATCAGCGCCCCTTCCATCGGGTCGCCGGCCACCGTCCAGACCGCGCCGTCGCGTACGAGCGTCGCGTCGTTGCAGAGAAGGCCGCAGGTCAGGATCGGCCCGACCCGGGCCACCGCGTCGCCGCCAGCCTCGTCCGCCAGCGCGCCCTCGGGCGCGTAGCCGGCACCGCCGACGACCACCGCGCCGGCGTCGGTCAGGACATGGCGCACCGTCATCTCGTTCCGGGTCAGCGTGCCGGTCTTGTCGGTGCAGATCACCGACACCGCGCCCAGCGTCTCGACCGCCGGCAGCTTGCGCACCACCGCGCGCCGCGCCGCCATCCGCCTCACGCCGATCGCCATGGTGATCGACAGCACCGCCGGCAGCCCTTCCGGCACCGCGCCGACGGTCAGCGCCACGATCGACATCAGTGCATCGATCCAGGCGAAGCCGCGGGCGTGCACGGCAAAGAGGAAGAGCACTACCGCCCCGGCGAGGATCACGACGGTGAAGCCGCGGGCGAAGCGGTCGATCTGGCGCAGGAGCGGCGTCACCATCGGCTCGACGTCGCCGATCAGCCGGCTGATGCGGCCGATCTCGGTGCGCGCGCCCGTGGCGACGACCACGCCCGCGCCCTGGCCGGTGGTGACGAGCGTGCCGGAGAACGCCATGCCCTCGCGGTCGCCGAGCGGCGCCTCGCGGCCGACCGCCGCCTCGCGCTTGGCCGCGGTGATAGACTCGCCGGTCAGCGGCGCCTCGTCGATCGAGAGCCCGCGCGCGCGCAGGAGGCGCAGG
>JBDHSS010000213.1:0-5688 GCA_039808205.1 Paracoccaceae bacterium
TGTTCTCGAGCACCGCGCCCATCTGCTCGGCGATCGACATGTAGAGGTTGTTGAAGACCTCGAGCATCACCGGGTCAGCCGCCGCCGTGCCCGCGGCCGCGCGCTTCGGCCGCGGCTCGGTGCGGACCAGACGGACGTGATCGTGCGCGGTGATCCGCGCCTGCCAGCCCGGCTCGACCAGGATGGAGGTGTGCGGCTCGACGAGCACCGCGGGCCCGCTCAGCCGGTCGCCGGGACGGAGCGCCTCGCGGCGCACGAAGCGCGCGTCCACCCAGCCGCCGCCGAGCCAGACCGGCGCGACGCACGCGGTCTCGGTCTCGGCCTCCGGCCGCTCGGTGACGGGCAGCTCCGGCTCGGCGAGGTCGGTCGCCGTGCCGATCGCCTCGGCTTCGGCGGCCTCGATGACCAGCTCCGCGTCGCCGGGGTCGAAGCCGAAGCGAGCCCGGTGCGCCTCGGCAAAGGCGCGCTTGAGGCCCGCGAGGTTGGCGAAAGGCACCGCGAGCGCGGTGTCGGTGCCCCTGACCTTCAGGTGCAGCGCCTGGCGCAGGTGAACCGCCACCGCTGGCACGCCCTGCGCCTCCACCGCCGTCTGCGCCTCCGAGCCGAGCGCGTCGAGGAGTGCCGCGGCGGCGAGGCGGCCGTGAGCGTCGAGCGGCGCCTCCACCGCCTGCACGCGCACGGCGCGGATGTCGGCGAGGCCCATGCCGTAGGCGGAGAGGAGCGAGGCCATCGGGTGGATCAGGCAGGTCCCCATGCCGAGCGTGTCGGCGATGGCGCAGGCGAACTGCGCGCCGGCGCCGCCGAAGACGGCCAGGCAATAGCCCGAGACGTCGTGGCCGCGCTGCACGCTGATCTTCTTGATCGCGTTCGCCATGTTCTCGACGGCGATGCGCAGGAAGCCCTCGGCGACTGCCTCCGGCGCCCGGCCGATCGCGGCGGCGAGCGTCGCGAAGCCGGCACGGGCGGCGGCGGCATCGAGCGGCTGGCGGCCGTCCGGGCCGAAGATCGCCGGGAAGAACTCCGGGCGCAGCCGGCCGGTGACGACGTTGGCGTCGGTGACGGCGAGCGGCCCGCCGCGGCCGTAGCACGCAGCGCCGGGGTCGGCGCCGGCGCTGGCCGGGCCGACGCGCATGCGGCTGCCGTCGAAGGCGAGGATCGAGCCGCCGCCCGCCGCGACGGTGTGGATCATCATCATCGGCGCCGTCACCCGCACGCCGGCGATCTCCGAGCGCAGCACCCGCTCGTACTCGCCGGCGAAGTGGCAGACGTCGGTCGAGGTGCCGCCCATGTCGAAGCCGATGATCCGGGGCTCGCCGGCGATGGCGCTGGTCCTTACCGCGCCGACGACCCCGCCGGCGGGTCCGGAGAGGATCGCGTCCTTGCCCTCGAAGCGGTCGGCGGCGGTGAGCCCGCCCGAGGACTGCATGAACAGGAGCTTGGCCCCCATGTCGCCGTCGAAGGCCGCGGCGATGCGGTCGATGTAGCGGCGCAGGATCGGACTCAGGTAGGCGTCGACGACGGTGGTGTCGCCGCGGCTGACCATCTTCATCAGCGGGCTGACGCGGTGGCTGACCGAGACCTGGGTGAAACCCGCCTCGCGAGCGATCTCGGCGGCGCGCGCCTCGTGGGCGGTGTGGCGATAGCCGTGGACGAAGACGATGGCGCAGGCGGCGAAGCCAGCGGTGCGGGCGAGGCCGAGCTCGGCGGCCAGGTGGCGCTCGTCGAGCGGCATCTCGACGGTGCCGTCGGCGCGCACCCGCTCGCGCGCCTCGATGGTGCGGGTGTGCAGCATTTCGGGCAGCACGACGTGGCGGTCGAAGAGCCGCGGCCGGTTCTGGTAGCCGAGGCGGAGCTGGTCGCCGAGGCCTTGGGTGGTGACGAGCACCACCGGCTCGCCGCGGCGCTCGAGGAGCGCGTTGGTGGCGACGGTGGTGCCCATGCGGACGCCGGCCACCCGCCCGGCCGGGATCGCCGCGTCGGGGCCGAGGCCGAGAAAGCCGCGGATGCCGTGGAGCGCCGCGTCGGGGTAGCGATCGGGGTTCTCGGACAGGAGCTTCGCGCGGTGCAGCCGGCCCTCGGGATCGCGGGCGACGATGTCGGTGAAGGTGCCGCCCCGGTCGATCCAGAAGTCCCAAGCCATGCCCTCGCCCCCCTGTTGCGCCCGAGAGGGACAGCACGGCCGCGGCGACGGCGCAAGGGGACGGCGCCGTCGCGGCGGGGGCCGGCGTTGGTGTAGCCTGCCGCCGGGCCCGAGGGGCTGAGTCGCGGGACGCGTGGCGGAAGGCTGATGACGGAAGACGACGACGCAAGAAGGAAGGAGCGGCCGGCGGTGACGATCGCCTATTGCACGCGGTGCAACTGGCTGCTGCGCGCCGCCTGGATGGCGCAGGAGCTTCTGGCGACCTTCGGCACCGAGCTCGGCTCGGTGGCGCTGGTGCCCGGCATCGGCGGGATCTTCGAGATCCGGGTCGACGGCGCGCTCGTCTGGGAGAGGAAGCGCGACGGCGGCTTTCCGGACGTGCGCACGCTCAAGGGTCGGGTGCGCGACCGGGTGAGCCCCGCGCGCGACCTCGGCCACCTTGACCGGCCGAAGCCCGAGTGACGGTGGCCGCCCCAGCCCTCCTGATCCCGCCGGCGTGGCAGCCGGCGCTCGCCGCCATCACGGGCGACGTGGCGGCGCTCGACGCGCGGCTGGCGGCGGCGCGCGCGCGCGGCGCCATCGTCGCGCCCGGCGCGCCGGACATCTTCCGCGCCCTCGCGCTCACCGCACCCGAGGACGTGCGCGTGGTGATCCTCGGGCAGGACCCCTACCCGACGCCCGGGCATGCCGACGGGCTCGCGTTCTCGGTCCGGCCGGGGGTCGCGCCGCCGCGGTCGCTGCGCAACATCTTCCGCGAGCTTTGCGACGACCTCGGGCTGCCGCCACCGACCGGCGGCAGCCTGGAGCCCTGGGCGCGGCAGGGGGTGCTGCTGCTCAACACCGTGCTGACCGTACCCGAGGGCGCGGCGAACGCCCATGCCGGCTGGGGCTGGGAGCGGGTGAGCGACGCGGTGGTCGACGCGGTGAACGCGAGCGCGGCGCCCACGGTTTTCGTGCTCTGGGGCCGGCAGGCGCAGGCCAAGGCGCGGCGCATCGACACCGGCCGGCACCTCGTGCTGGCGTCGGCGCACCCCTCGCCCCTCTCGGCGCGGACCGGCTTCTTCGGCTCGCGGCCGTTCTCGCGCGCCAACGCGGCCTTGCGCGCGGCCGGGCGCGGCGAGGTCGACTGGCGGCTCGACTGACCGGCACCGGCGGGGCGGATTCGCTTTTGTGCGATGCCGCGACGACTGATAAGCTCGGGCCCCATGTCGATCTGGACCCGCATCGCCGAGGCCGTCGCCGCGGTCGTCGCCCGCGGCGCGGCGCTCATCGCGCTCTTCGAGCGGCGGCCGCCCGAGCGCTCGGTCGGCTTCACCATCGCGGTCGTCAGCCTCGGCGCGAAGATGGCCAAGGCCGACGGCCAGGTGCGCCCGGCCGAGGTCGCCGCCTTCCGGCGCATCTTCCAGATCGCGCCCAAGGACGAGGCGGCGGCGGCGCGCGTCTTCAACCTCGCGCGGCAGGATGTGGCGGGCTTCGAGGCCTATGCGGCGCGGATCGCGCGGATGTTCGAGGCCGAGCCGCAGGTGCTCGAGGACGTGCTCGAGGGGCTGTTCCAGGTGGCGATGGCCGACGGCCGCTATCACGCGGGCGAGGAAGGCTTCCTGCGCCGGGTCGCCGAGATCTTCCGCGTGCCGGCCCGCGCCTTCGACCTCATCGAGGCGCGCCACCTCGCCGGGCGCGCCGCCGACCCCTGGCAGGTGCTCGGGGTGCCGCGCGACGCCGACCTCGCCACCGCGCGGCGCGCGTGGCGCGAGCTGGTGCGCACCAGCCACCCCGACAAGATGATCGCCCGCGGGCTTCCGGTCGAGACGGTGAACCTCGCCACCGCCCGGCTCGCGGCGATCAACGCAGCCTGGGAGGAGATCGCGGCGCGGCACTCGCGGGCGGCCGCGACGGCGTGAGCCATCACCCGCCCGCGAACGGCGGGCCGCCCGGCTCGACCGGCGCCTCGCTCATCTCGAGGTGCAGCCGGTCGCCGCGCCAGGGGTTTGCGCGCGCCACCGCCTCGTCGATCTCGATGCCGAGGCCGGGCGCGTCGGGCGGCAGAGCGTAGCCGGCCTCCCAAGGGATCGGGCGGCGGACGAGCCCCGGAAAGCCTGCGCCGGTGCCGATCGTCTCGAGGATCAGCAGGTTCGGCACCGACAGGGCCAGCTGCAACGCCGCCGCCCAGGCGATCGGGCCGGCGTAGTGGTGCGGCGCGACCTGGGCGCCGAAGCCCTCGGCGAGGATCGCGACCTTGCGCGCCTGCAGGAGCCCGCCGACGCGGCCGACGCTCGGCTGCACGATGCCGACCCCGCCGGCGCGCAGGAGCGTCGCGAACTCGGCGACGGTCGCGAGCCGCTCGCCGGCGGCGATCGAGACGGCCGAGCCCGCCGCGACGGCAGCGAGGTCGAGCGGCAGGTCGGGCGGGATCGGCTCCTCGAACCACAACGGGTCATAGGGCGCGATCCGGCGGGCGAGCCTGAGCGCGCCCGCCGGCGTGAACTGGCCGTGGGTGCCGAGGATCAGGTCGGCGTCCTCGCCGACCGCCGCGCGGAGCGTGCGCAGGAAGCGCTCCACCCGGTCGAGGTCGGCGAGCCGCGGCTGGTGGCCGCCGTGGATGGTGTAGGGGCCGGCAGGGTCGACCTTCACCGCGGTGAAGCCCTGCGCGACGAGGCGCGCGGCGGCCGCGGCCGATGCCTCCGGGTCGTTGTAGAACGCGGCCGGATCCTCGCCGGGGCTCGGGTAGAGGTAGGAATAGGTGCGCACCCGATCGCGCAGCCGGCCGCCCCAGAGCGCGTGCACCGGCCGGTCGCGCGCCTTGCCGAGAACGTCCCAGCAGGCGATCTCGAGCCCGGAGAAGGCGCCGATCACCGTCGGATCCGGCCGCTGGGTGAAGCCGGCGGAGTAGGCGCGGCGGAACATGCGCTCGACGTTCTCCGGGCTCTCGCCGGCCATGTGGCGGGCAAAGACGTCCTCGATCACCGCCCGCATCGCCACCGGGCCGACGGTGGCGGCGTAGACCTCGCCCCAGCCGACAATGCCGTCGTCGGTGGTGAGCTTGACGAGGGTGAAGTAGCGACCGCCGAAGCCCGGCGGCGGGTTGCCCACGACGAGGACCTCGAGCCCGGCGAGCCTCACGGCGCCGCCGCCGGCAGGACGACGTTGCGCAGCGCCGTGCCGGCGCGGGTGGCGGCGATCGCGGCATTGATCTCGTCGAGCCGGTAGCGGCCGGAGATGAGCTCGGCGAGCTTCAGGCGGCCGGCGCGCCAGGCGTCGATCAGCCACGGGATGTCGCGGGAGAGCACGGTCTGGCCCATCCGCGCGCCGAGGATGCGCTGGTTCATCGCCGCGAGCGTCGTCGGGTCGTAGCGGGCGACCGAGCCCGAGGGCGGCATTCCGACGACGACGAGGGCGCCGCCGGCGGCGAGGAGCCCCAGTGCATCCTCGATCGCCGCCGGCACGCCGACGCTGACGAACGCGAAGTCCACGCCGCGGCCGCGGGTGAGCGCGCGCACCGCCTCGGCGGCGCCCTCGCCGGCCGCGACCGCATCGGCGGCGCCGAAGGC
>JBDHSS010000214.1:0-5659 GCA_039808205.1 Paracoccaceae bacterium
CCGCCGCCGCGCCGCCGCTTGCCGACGGCGACGAGCTCGGCCGTCGTGCCGCGTCCGGGCGCCGCGAGCCGCCGGTCGCCCGCCGAGCCGGCGAACAGGCTGCCCGCCCCCTCGACGATCTTCGGGCCATAGCGCGGGTGATCCGGGTGCGGCGCGAGGTCGTCGTAGATCCGCAGCGGCCGGCCATCGAGCGTCACCTGCAGCTGGTAGGCGATGCTCTCGATGCGCGCCGGGCGGACCGGGTCGATGGCGGCGAGCGGCCCGTCGCTCGCGAGCCGAAGCCCCGGCTCCGGGCTGTTCCAGGCGATCCGGCCGAGGCTCGCGTCGACGCCGCTCAGGACGCGCACCTCGCGCAGGACCGCGGCGCCCTGCTCCTGCACCAGCTCGACGGTGCCGGCCCGCGCGAACCCCGCCACCGCCGCCATCTCGGCGTGATCGGGCGTGAGCCGCAGCGCCCGCCGCGCCACCCGGCGCACCTCGACGAGGCGGATCCCGAGGCCATTGCCCCAGACGCCGCTCGACTCCGCCTCGATGCGCCAGACCGGCGCGCCGTCCGGGGCCGGCAGGGCGGCGCCGGAGATGCTCGCCGCGGCCCCCTCGACCCGGACGATCCAGCAGCGCCGGCCGCCGTTCTGGAAGAAGGCCTTCACCACATAGCCGAGATAGCCGTTGGCGAAGAGGCCGCCGAAGACCGCGACGAACTGCTTCCACGAGTCGATCGCCACCGCCCGCCGCGCGGGCCCGCGCTCGGCGATCCCGACGAAGCCGGCGATGTCGGTGCGGAGCCGCGCGATGCCGCTCTGCGCCCGGTCGGCGCGCTCGATGTAGGTCCCCGGGGTCTCGTAGGTCGCCACGCTCACATCTCCAGCGTCAGGCCCTCGTGGACGAGCTCCACGGATTCCATCGCGACCTCGTTGCCGCTCGCCTTGAAGGCGGGGCCCTCGATCTTGTTGATCCAGGCGTTCTCGGCATGCCAGCGCAGCACCGGCTCGCGCGCCTCGTTCATCAGGACGATGGTGACGTTGCGGCGATCGGGCTCGCCGTTCATGATGTTGACGTACCACTGCCACAGGCTGGCGTCGGCGGTATAGCCGCGCTTGAGCGTGATGTTGGTGTACTTCCGCAGCCCCACGAGCTTGCGCACGTTGCGCTGCAGGTCGGTCCCCTCGCGATAGTCGACGGCGTCGCCCTCCGCGGTCAGGCCGCCCGCCTCGGCGAAGGCGGCGGTCGGCACGCCGTCGATCTCGATCGAGAAGTTGTAGGCGCGGAAGGGGTCGTTGCGCTTGTCGGTGGCCATGTGGCTCGCTCCCTCAATCCTCGGCGTGCGCCGTCCAAAGCCCGATGCGGACGATGACGAACTCCGCCGGCTTCACCGGCGCGACCCCGACGAGGCAGATGAGCCGCCCCTGGTCGATGTCGGTCTGCGTCATCGTCGTGCGGTCGCACTTCACGAAGAACGCCTCCTCGCCCTTGGTCCCCTCGAGCGCGCCGTTCCGCCAGACGAGCGTCAGGAAGTTGCTGATCGAGCGGCGCACCCGCGCCCAGAGCGGCTCGGCGTTCGGCTCGAACACCACCCACTGCAACCCGCGGTCGATCGACGCCTCGATGAAGATCAGGAGCCGCCGGACGTTCACGTACTTCCAGTCGGAGTCGCTGGTGATGACCCGCCCGCCGTAGACCCGGATCCCGCGGTTGTTGGTGCGGAAGTCGCGGATCACGTTGATGTTGACCGGGTAGGGGTTCAGGATGTCCTGCTGCTCCTTGTTCAGCACCCGCTGCAGCCCGGTCACCCCGCGCACCACCTCGTTCGCCGGCGCCTTGTGCACCCCGCGCTCGATGTCGGTGCGCGCGTAGATCCCGACCATGTGCCCCGACGGCGGAATCGGATAGTCCGCCGGCACGTTCGGGTTGATCGGATACGGATCGGGGATCACCAGCCACGGGTGATAGAGCGCTGCATACTTGGTGTCGAACTGCTGCCGCTGGAACTGCACGTTCGTCATGCTGTCCGCCGGCGGCGGCGGCCCGTCGAGCACCGCGAAGCGATAGCGCGCCAGCTCGCAGTGGTCGATGAGCGCGCCCTGGATCACCGCGGAGGTCCGCCCCGGCGCCGCGACGATGCTGATCTCCTCGACGTTGCGCAGGGTGAAGAGCCCGGTTCGCCGTTCCGGGTCGATGGCGTCGGCGCCGACATAGGTCGCGTCCGTCACCGCGCCGAGCGCGTCGTCGCCGCGCGCGAGCGGCAGGAGGATCAGCCGCCGCGTTCCGTCCGGCCGGATCTCGTAGTCGGCCACCGGCCCGACGCGCAGCCCGGTGTCGGGGGCGAGATCCTCGATCCGGACATAGCCCGAGTCGCCCTGCGACCGCCGGTCGGCCTTGCGCAGGTCGAGCCCGGCGTCGTCGACAGTGACGGCCGGGTTGGTCATGTCCCAGGTCGCCCCGACCACCTTCACGAAGTAGCGGCTGTGCCGCGGGTCGAGCGACAGCGCCGCGAACACCTCGCGGTCGATCGCCACGGAGTTGCGCGCCGGATTTGCCGGATCCGGCTGGCGCAGCAGGTCCACGGTCAGCCGGTACTCGCGCGTCCGCACCGCGTCGCCCACCGCCGCCGTCCCGGAGAGCGGCGTCGCCGCCGCCAGCGTGACGAGGAAGTCGTTCTGCCGGTCGATCTCGTCGACCTTCACCGCGGTCTCGGTGCCGCCGGCGTCGGTCAGGATGAGCTCCGTCCCCGTCTCCACGCCGGCCGCCGAGGCGAGCCGCAGGCTGGTGCCCGAGACCTTCTGCCGGATCGTGGTGGTGAGGAGCGGCTGCGGCGCCGCCTCCATCCCGACCCGCAGCCGGTTGCCCCAGCCGCCGGCGTCGAGTGCCCGCACCTCGATCATCGGCGTTCGCGTCACCACCGCCTCGCCGGCGGCGTGCGGCACGTCGAGCGCGAGGTCGAGCGTCGCGGCCATCGGCGCGACCGCCGCGGTCGCGGTCACCACGTGATAGCTCGCCGTCCCGCCCGGCGGGGTGATGCGCACGACGCTGTTCGCCGCGATCGGGCCCACCTCGGCCGCGACCACGCCTGCGGCCCCGAGGCCGCTGCCGACGGCGAGCGTCGTCGAGAAGCTGACGGCGAGCGGCGCGAGGAAGCGGAAGACGACGCCCGCCGCCGCCGGATGTGCGCGTCCGAGCGCGCTCCGGAGCACGACGGCGCCGGGATTGTCGCCGGGCGCGGTGGCCGGCAGGGCGACGACCTCGGCGAATTCCGCGTCGGCCCCGAGGCCCACCTGCACCACGTCGGCTACGTGCATCGCCGAGCGGTTCGACACGGTCACCACGGTCGCGCCGACGGCCGCATCCGCGGTCAGATCCCAGGCCGGCGGTGTCGCCGCCACGATCGCCACCACCTCGACGAGCGACCCGGCCGGATAGCTCGCATAGGCGGGCTGCGCCAGGTCGAGGCGCACCAGCGCGCCGATCTGCCGGTACTCCGACTTCGCCGCGTCGGGATGGGCGAAGAGGAGGAAGCCGCCGGCCGCGAGCCCGGTGGTGTCGTCGACGGCGACGACCGTGTCGCCCGCCGCGATGCCGCCCGCCGAGACCTGGGTCGGCGGCGGCGCCCCTGGAACCTGCACGTCCTGCCGGTGCACCTGCGCGCCGCCGGCGTGACGGAGCGACAAGGGCGCCTGCAACGGCACGCTGTTGCCCGTGGGCGCCCCGGCCGCGACCACGTACTCCGCATCCGCGCCGGCCGCGCCGATGCGCAGGAGGTCGCCCGCGGCGATCGCCGGGTTGAAGGCGGCGCTCGCGAGCGTCACCGCGGTCGCGCTGGCCGCCACGTCGCCGACGAGCGTCGAGTCGTGGGTCTCGCCGCCGGTCACGTTGTCGGCGACCGTGCGCAGCGCCACGCCCTGGCCGGCGGCGTGCTCGAAGGCGAGGGGCCGCGTCAGCGCGAGCACGTCCGCCGCGGCGAGCGGCCCGGTGATCGTGCGGAACTCCGCCCCGGTGCCGCTGCCGATCTGGATCGTGTCGGTGGCGGCGAACCCGGTGCCGTCGACCAGGATCACGCCCGTCGCGCCGATCGCCGCCGACGTGAGCAGGAGCCCCGCTGCCGGCGCCACCGCATCCGGCGCGACCAGGAGCCGCCTTGCCGGCTGCGCCGCGGACGGATCGAGCACGCGCGTCACGTAGACGCGCTTGCCGGCATTGGTGAAGAACCCGTCGATCGCGTGCGGCAGGAAGCACCGCCCGGCGTCGAACACCTCCGGGTCGAGCCATTGCCCGAACCAGCGCTGGTACTCGCCGACACTGGTGACGAGCACCGGCACATTGACCGGGCCGCGCTCGGTCATGCCGATCATGCCGGCGGTGCTGGTCGAGACGCCCTCGATCGGCTTCGAGCCGGTGTCGACCTCTTCCACGTAGACGGCAGGAGCGAGGTATTCGGGCATGTGCGCTCTCCTCGGGGACGGGCTAGCTCACCACCAGATCCAGGTGGTTCTCCGGCAGGTCGTAGTCGGGCGCGAGCTCGACCGCCGTCCTGGCGGCGGAGCCCGCGTCCTTGGCGGAAATCTCGATGCGCCCGACGCGCGCGATGGGCGGCAAACGGTAGAAGCCGTCCGCGTCGCTGGTGGCGGCGAGCACGCTGATCCGGTGGAACGTCATGACAACCGGCGGGCCTGCGTGGTCGAGCCGCACCTGATGGCTGTCGGCGAGGCCGCTGGCGTCGAAGAGCACCGCCTCGTCTCCCGCCGTGACGGCGTAGTTGAGCGCGATGGGCGCCGCCCCGCCGGGCGCGCCCATCCGGCGCACCAGCCGGCCGCGCCGGTGGTCGAAGGCGAGTGGCACGCCGAGCGTGACCCGCGCCCAGTCCGCCGGTCCACCCGACGGCGCGATGGCGGCGACGGTGACGAGCTCGCGCCGCTCCGGGTCCGAGGCGTCGACGGCGATCACGCTCGCCGCCGCCAGCCCGTCGGCGTTCGTGAGCCGCAGCTGCCGCGCGCCCGCGGCCACGTCGTCGAGGAGCGCCTTCGCCGCCACCCCTCCGTCCACCGGCCGATCCTCGACGGTGATCGTCCCGGGCGTCGGCACGTCGGCATAGGCAGGCGGCCAGAGTGCCGCGAGCGGCGGATCCCAGGGGCCGACCGGCACCGGCCCGCCCGGCACCGGCAGCTCGGGATCGACCGAGGTCCCCGCCAGCGGATTGCGCCGCCAGACCTTGCTGACCCGGACCGCGGCGCCGGCCAGCGGCGTCGTCGTCGTGCCGGCCCGCTTCAGCACCCGCCCGCAGATCGTCACCGGCCGCGGCCGAAGCGCGACGGTCCGGTCTCCGGGCAGCGGGTGCACGACGCTGCCCGACGGGAACGGGTAGCTCGGCGCCGCGGCCAGCGTCACCTCGTTCACCCCCGGTCCGGTCGCGGCGATGATCGCGATCTCCGCCGTCGTGCCGATGACGTCCTCGAGGAGCAGCCGCTGCCCGGCCTCGAGCCCGGCCGCGGAGTCGAGCGCCAGCACTGCCGCGCTCGCCGCCGCGGTCAGCGAGCGCCGATGGCAGGCGAACTCCGCCACCACCGAGGTTGTGGCGAGGCGCGGCGCCGCGAGCTCGAGCTCGATCCGCCCGGTTGTGGCGACCGCCGAGGCGAAGGCCGCTGCCGGCCGTCCGGCGACCCCGACG
>JBDHSS010000215.1:0-5614 GCA_039808205.1 Paracoccaceae bacterium
CGCCGCGCCGAGCGCCGCGAGCGGCGTGGGCGCCGGCGCCGGCGCCGGCGCGGCGTCGGTTGGCTCGGACGGGAAGGTGGGCGCGTCGCGGTCCGGCATCGGGGCTCCTGGCGGTTCCCGTCCCACGTTGGCGGAAATCCGCGCGATGGCAAGCGCCTCGGTACCGCATGCGCCCGCGGAACGTTTCCCGGCGTCCGCGGTTCTGACGGGCATACCGATCAAGGAGGGTGGGCCATGGACGACGACAGGACCGGACGCGTGCGAGGCCGCGCCTTCTCCATCTGGGAGGCCGAGGGCCGTCCCGACGGCCGGCACCTCGAGCACTGGTTGCAGGCCGAGCGCGAGGTCGCCGGCGCGGAAGCCGAGGACACCCCCGACGGACCCCAGGCCCCCGACGCCGGCATCGCCCGGGTGATTGAGGGCGACGAGAGCATCGACCCGGCCGTGGAAGGGGCAGCGAGCCTCGTCGAGACGCCGTGATCGGCGCATGAGACCGGCCCGGCGGCGCCGGCCCAGCGGTCGTGCCGCCGCTTGCCGAACGCGCCGGCGGGAGCGTAGGCTCGCCGGATGCGTGACCTCACCCTGCGCCAGGTCGAGGTGATCCGGGCGGTCATGATGACCGGCACGATCAACGGTGCGGCCGAGCTGCTGCACGTCTCCGCGCCCGGCATCAGCCGGCTCGTCAAGCACACCGAGGAGAGCCTTGGGCTGCGGCTGTTCGAGCGCAAGGCCGGCCTGTTCCAGCCGGCGGCGGAGGCGGCGCCGGTCTTTCAGCAGATCCACCAGATCTACGAGAAGATGGCCGGGCTCTCCTACGCGCTCGCGCGGCTCAAGGCGGGCACCGAGCTCGAGCTCGGCTTTGCCGCCTCGCCGTCGGTCGCCCAGGTCATCGTGCCGCGTGCCGTTGCCGCGATCCGCCGCCGCCACCCCGAGCTTTACGTCGATCTCAACATCCTGCGCTACGAGGAGACGGTCGACTACCTGCTGCTCGAGCGCGGCGAGTTCGCCGCCTTCTCGTACCGCTTCGAGCACCCGCTGCTCGAGTTCGTGCCGCTCGGCGAGGGCGAGGTCATCGCGATCCTGCCCGAGCGCCACCCGCTCGCCGGGGCCGAGCGGCTGTCGGTGCGCGAGCTCGACGGCGTGCCGCTGATCGGGGTCGATGCGAGCGACCCCTACGGTGCGCTGACCGCGCGGCCGTTCGACATCGCCGGGATCCCGCGCCGGCTGGCGATCCGTGCCCGCTACGCCCAGACCACGCTCGCCCTGGTGCAGAACGGCGCCGGCGCGGCGATCATCGACGAGTTCTCCGTGGCGGGCGAGGGGATCGCCGGAATCGTGCGCATCCCGCTCGAGGAACGCGCGCCAGTGTCGCTCTTCGCCATCCACAAGGCCGGTCGCGTGCTGTCGAGCTTCGCCGAGTTCGCGATCTCCCGGCTCCGCGAGGAGGTCCGGCTGGCCACGGCGGACCGGCGGCCGGGAGAATTAACATGAAGTTACGCTGAGAGCCGATCAGGTATTTGACGTTATGACGTTGTCACGCCATCGTCCGTTGCAGAAGAAGCGCCCGAACAGGCGTCAGCAACGAGGGGAGGAACGGTTGCCGGTGCGGCCCGCGGGCCGCGCGCGGACCCGGCTGTGTCTTGGGCACAGCGCTCTCCCCCACGACGATCGGATCGCCCTCGCGCCCGGGGGCGGCCACTCGCCTCAATGACGCCGCGACGCGGCGTCGCGGATTAGGGAGAACAGCAGCCATGGCCGCTCTCGCGGACGTTCACGAGCCCCACGGGGTGCACCAGTCGAAGAAGGCAGCCGCCAGCGGCTGGATCGGCTCGGCGCTCGAATACTACGACTTCTTCATCTACGCGACCGCGGCGAGCCTGGTGTTCCCGCAGATCTTCTTCCCCTCGGAGAACCCGAAGGTGGCGATCATCGCCTCGCTCGCCACCTACGGCGTCGGCTACGTCGCGCGGCCGATCGGCGCCTTCGTGCTCGGCCACTGGGGCGACACCCACGGCCGCAAGCAGGTGCTGATCCTGTGCATGTTCCTGATGGGCTTCTCGACCATGGCGGTCGGCCTGCTGCCCACCTACGGCCAGATCGGCCTCTGGGCGCCGGCGCTGCTCGTCGCGCTGCGGCTGATCCAGGGCTTTGCCGTCGCCGGCGAGATCTCGGGCGCCTCGTCGATGATCCTCGAGCATGCGCCGTTCGGACGCCGCGGCTTCTTCGCCTCGTTCACGCTCCAAGGCGTGCAGGCCGGCCAGATCCTCGCCGCCGCGGTGTTCATTCCGCTGGCGCGGTTCATGCCGGACGCGGCCTTCGCCTCCTGGGGCTGGCGGATCCCGTTCCTGTTGTCGTTCTTCGTGATCGTCGCCGGCTACATCATCCGCCGCGAGGTGCACGAGACCCCGGCCTTCGCCGAGGAGAGCCAGCACCAGGAGGTGCCGCGCTCGCCGATCGTCGAGGCGTTCCGCACCAGCTGGCCCGACATGATCCGCGTGGTCTGCATGGCGCTGATGAACACGATCCCGGTCGTCACCACCATCTTCGGCGCGGCCTATGCGGTGCAGGCGGCCTACGGCATCGGCTTCCACAAGGACGTGTTCCTGTGGATCCCGGTGATCGGCAACATCGTCGCCTGCTTCGTGATCCCGATGCTCGGCAACCTGTCGGACCGGATCGGTCGCCGCCCGCCGATCATCATCGGCGCGCTCGGCTCGGGGCTCCTGTCATTCGCCTATCTCTGGGCGATCTCGGTCCACAGCGTGCCGCTCGCCATCGTGTTCTCGATCCTGATGTGGGGCATCGTCTACCAGGGCTACAACGCGATCTTCCCGAGCTTCTACCCCGAGCTGTTCCCGACGCGGACCCGCGTCTCGTCGATGGCGATCAGCCAGAACGTCGGCACCACGATCACCGCACTCCTGCCCGCGCTCTTCGCCGCCGTGGCGCCTCCCGGGGCGACCAACATCCCGATGACGATCGGCGCCATCGCCTTCGGCATCACCGTGATCGCCGCCATCGCCGCCTGGTCGGCGCGGGAGACCTACCGGGTGCACCTCAACGACCTCGGCGACCCGAACGCCGCGCCGGTTCCCGAGGCCGAGTACCAGCGCCTGCGCGCCGAGGCGATCGCCAAGGCCGCCTGAGGCCCCGAGCGACAAGGGGCGCGGCCGCTCGCCGCGCCCCCGGCCCCCACTCCCCCCCTGGAGATCTTCCCGATGATCAGCGGCAAGACCAAGCTCATTGCCCACCTCGGCTATCCGACGGAATCGTTCAAGGCGCCGATGATCTACAACCCCTGGTTCGAGCGCCACGGCGTCGACGCGGTCGTCGTGCCGATGGGCGTCAAGCCCGAGGACTACCCCGCCTTCCTGCGCCTGGTGTTCCGCCTCTCGAACATCGCCGGCGCGCTCGTCACCATGCCGCACAAGGTGACGACGGTCGGCCTGCTCGACGAGGCGACCGCGACGGTGCGGGTCGCCGGCGCCTGCAACGCGGTGAGGCTCGGTCCCGACGGGCGGCTCGTCGGCGACATGTTCGACGGCGAGGGCTTCGTGCGCGGCGTGTTGCGCAAGGGCCGCGCGCTCAAGGGCGCGCGCGTGCTCGTGGTCGGCTCGGGCGGCGTCGGCTCGGCAATCGCCGCCTCGCTCGCCAAGGCCGGGGTGGCGACGCTCGCGGTCCACGACGCCTATGCGCCGATGATGGACGGGCTCGCCGAGCGGCTCCGCCAGCACTATCCCGCGCTCGAGGTGCTGACCGGCTCGAAGGATCCGGCGGGTTTCGACGTGGTGGTGAACGCGACGCCCCTAGGCATGAAGCCGGGCGACCCGCTGCCGATGGACGTCGCGCGCATCGCTCCCGCGACCTTCGTCGGCGAGGTGGTGATGAAGACCGAGATCACCCCGTTCCTCGCCGCCGCCCGCGACCGCGGCTGCGCCTTCCAGGTCGGCACCGACATGCTGTTCGAGCAGATCCCGGCCTATCTCGAGTTCTTCGGCTTCGGCTCGACCACGGCGGAGGAGCTGCGCGAGGTGGCGCAGATCAGCTACTGAACCCCGTGCCGGTGCGCGGGGAGGAGGCCGGGCATGGCCGCCTTTGCGGCCATGCGGAGCGCGCGGTGCGCGCATTGTTTCTTTGCTGGTTTTCCGGCTGTTGCCGGAAAACGACTGCTCTCCAGGTTTCAAGGCCGTATGAAATCCTGGGTGCTTCAGAACGCGCCGAGGCGCAGGTTGCGGCCGGTCTCGGGGTGGAAGCCGTGCAGGCGGGGCTCGTTGAAGGCGATCGGCACTGTCTCGTCGATGGCGATGCGGGTGACGGCGGGCACCGTCGCCTTGAGGAGGCTCGCCCCGGCGCGGAGCGTCACCACCAGCTCGGCGCCGTGGTTCTCGACGTGGTGGACGCGCGCCTCGGCGCCGTCCGGCACCCCGACGCGCACGTCCTCGGAGCGAATGCCGACGGTCATCGGCCCGGCCCGGCCGCCGAGCCGCGCCCGGCCCTCGGGCCCGAGCGGCAGCGCGAAGCCGCCGCGGCAGACGAGCCGGCCGTCCTCCGCCGCGCCCTCGATCAGGTTCATCGCCGGCGAGCCGACGAAGCTCGCGACGAAGGTGTCGCAGGGCGCGGTGTAGATCTCGGCCGGCGTGCCGACCTGGATAAGCCGGCCCGCGTTCAGCACGCCGATGCGGTCGCCCATCGACATCGCCTCGACCTGGTCGTGGGTGACGAAGAGGAAGGTGGCGCCGAGGCTCGCCTGCAACCCCTTGAGCTCCGAGCGCAGCGCCTCGCGCAGCTTGGCGTCGAGGTTCGACAACGGCTCGTCCATGAGGAACGCGGCCGGGTCGCGGACGATGGCCCGCCCGATCGAGACCCGCTGCATCTCGCCGCCCGACAGCCGGTCGGTCTTGCGCTCGAGCAGGTGCTCGATCCGCAGCATCCGCGCCGCCCGCGCCACCCGCCGCTCGATCTCGTTGGGCGCGACGTTGCGCACCGCCGAGCGCAGCGGGAAGGCGAGGTTCTGCCTCACGGTGTAGCGCGGGTAGAGCGAGTAGTACTGGAAGACCAGCGCCACGTCGCGCTGGGCGACGCTCCAGGCCGCGGTGTCCTCGCCGCCGATCAGCACGCGCCCCGCGTCCGGGATCTCGAGCCCGGCGATCAGCCGCAGCGTCGTGGTCTTGCCGGCGCCGGTCGGCCCGAGCAGCACGAAGAACTCGCCGTCGGCGATCGTCAGCGTGAGGTCGTCGACCGCGGTGGTCGCGCCGAACCGCCGGGTGACGCCGTCGAGCCCGACCTCAGCCATGCGCGCCTCCGCGAGCGAGCGCCGCGCCGGTCGCGGCGTCGAAGAAATGCACCTGGACAGGATCGAGCCGCGCCCAGACCCGCTCGCCCGGCGCGCGCACGAAGCCGCTTGGCGTGCGCGCCTTGAGCGTGCCGTCGCCGAGCCTGAGGTCGACGATGTCGTAGGCGCCGAGTGGCTCGATCAGGTGTACCTGCATCGGCCGCATGGCCTCGCTCGGCGCGTGCGCGAGCGCGATCCCCTCCGGCCGCACGCCGAGCACGACCTCGCGCCCGGCGGGCAGCCGCGCCGGCACGTCGGCCGGCAGCGCGAAGCGCTCGGCCC
>JBDHSS010000216.1:0-5576 GCA_039808205.1 Paracoccaceae bacterium
CGCCTCGACGAGGTGGTGGAGATCGCCGAGCGCGTGACCGTCATGCGCGACGGCCGCAAGGTCGGCACCTGGCCGGTCGCCGAGGTCGATCAGCGCCGGATCGCCAACCTGATGACCGGCCTCGACATCGAGCACGCCATCGTCGCCCGCGACATGCGCGCCGCACCGCCGCTCCTCGCGGTCGAGGGGCTGTCGCGCCGCGGCGAGTTCGCCGACGTCTCCTTCACGCTCCGGAAGGGCGAGGTGCTCGGCATCGTCGGCCTGCTCGGCTCGGGCCGCACCGAGCTTGCGCTGACGCTCTTCGGCATGAGCCGCGCCGAGGGCGGGCGCATCCTCCTCGACGGCGCCGAGCTCCGCCTCGCCTCGAACCGCGACGCGGTCAACGCCGGCATCGCTTACGTCTCGGAGGACCGGCTGTCGCTCGGCGTGGTGCTGCCGCAGTCGATCGAGGACAACATCATTCTCGCGGTGATGAAGCGGCTGACCGGACGCTTCGGCCTGATGCCGGCGGCGCGCCGGCGCGCGCTGGCGACCGAGTGGGTGCGCCGGCTCGCAGTCAAGATCCCCGGCCTCGACCGTCCGGTGCAGACGCTGTCGGGCGGCAACCAGCAGCGCATCGTGCTGGCGAAGTGGCTGGCGACGCATCCGAAGGTGCTGATCCTCGACAGCCCAACGGTCGGCGTCGACATCAAGAACAAGCAGGGCATCTACCATGTGGTCGCCGATCTCGCGGCCCAGGGCGTCGGCGTCCTGCTCATCTCCGACGAGGTCGGCGAGGTCTTCGCCACCTGCGACCGGGTGCTGCAGATGCGCGCCGGCCGCATCGTCGGCGAGGTGGTTCCCGGCACGATCAGCGAGCACGCGATGGAGGAGCGCATCTATGCCTGAGCACGCCACCGGTGCGCTGGCCCGGCTGCGCCGCCGGCCGGAGCTCTGGCTCCTCGTCGTCATCCTGATCGTCGGCGCGCTGTTCGCCGCCACCGCGCCCGCGTTCCTGACGCTGCCGAACGTCATCGACCTGCTCGAGACCTACTCGGTGCAGGCGATCATCGCCATGGGGCTGTTCGTCGTGCTGGTCTCCGGCGGCATCGACATCTCCTTCGCCGCCACCGCCTCGGTCGCGCAGTATTGCGCAGCACTCCTCGCCGCCCGCGCGGGCCTGCCGGCGCCGGTCGTCATCGTCGCGGGCCTCGCGATCGGCGCGGGGCTCGGCTGCCTCAACGCGCTTCTCATCCATTACCTGCGGATCACCTCGATCATCGCTACCATCGCGATGATGAGCATCACCTTCTCGCTGCTCATGTATTTCTCCGGCGGCAAGTCGATCTACGACCTGCCGGACTGGTGGACCGGGCGGATCGTCTTCTACCGCACCGAGCTCGCCTCCGGCGACATCGTGCGCATCACCCTGCCGGTGGTGGCGATGGCGACGGTCGCGCTCGTCACCTGGCTCCTCATGACGCGGAGCGCGATCGGGCGGCAGGTCTATGCCATGGGCGGCAACCCGGAGGCGGCGCGGCGCATCGGCATCAACATCGGCGCGCTGACCTTCTTCGTCTACGGCTACCTCGGCTTTCTCGCGGCCCTCGGCGGCATGGTGCAGGCGCACCGCGTCGGCGAGAGCGTGCCGAACGCCATGGTCAACACCGAGCTCGCGGTGCTGTCGGCCGCGGTCCTCGGCGGCGCCAGCCTGTCGGGCGGCATCGGCACGGTACCGGGCGTGCTTCTCGGCATCATCCTGCTCGCGATCCTGCAGAACGGGCTGAACCTGCTCGGGGTCTCGTCCTACTTCTTCCAGATCGTCATCGGCATCACCATCCTGGTCTCGACCTCGATCACCGTGCTGTCGTCGCGCCGCGGCCGGCGCCACCGCATCCTCGACGAGGCGCCGACGCATGCCTGACCTGTCCCAGTCCCCGGCCGAACGCGCGCTGGTGCGCCGGCTGCTCGCCGGGCTGCCGGGTGGGCACGCGGGGCTCCTCGGCCTGCTCGCAGCGCTCCTCGTCGTCTTCGCGCTGCTGGTGCCGGGATTCCTCAGTCGCGGCACGCTCGACAGCTTCATGTACCAGCTGCCGCTCCTCGGCCTGCTGTCGCTCGCCATGGTGGTGCCGCTCCTGACCGGCGGCCTGAACCTCGCGATCATCGCCACCACCAACCAGTGCGCGCTCCTCATGGTGTTCATCATGCGCACGCTGATCGCGCCCGACGCCGGCGGCGGCAGCGTCGCGGCCGTGGTGGCGCTGGCGCTCGTGGCCGGGCTCGTCCTCTGCCTCGTCATCGGGCTCGTCACCGGCGCGCTCGTCGCCTACACCGGCGTGCACCCGATCCTCGTCACCCTCGGCACCAAGTCGCTGATCGACGGCATCTCGATCTACCTGACCCGCGGCATGGCGCTGTCGGGGGTGCCGGAGTCGTTCTCGGCCGTGCTCAACGCGACGCTTCTCGGCGTGCCGCTGATCTTCGTCCTGATGGCGCTCGCCGCGGTCGCCCTCGGCGTCGTGCTCAGGCATACGCCGTTCGGCGTCGCCTGCGCGATGATCGGCTCCAACGTCGAGGCGACGCGCTATTCGGCGATCGACACCCGCCGCGTGCTCGTCGGCGTCTACACGCTGTCGAGCGCCACCTGCTTCCTCGCCGCCCTGGTCATGCTCGCGACCTTCAACTCGGCAAGTGCCGACTACGCGCAGTCCTATCTCCTCGTCACCATCCTCGCGGCGGTCCTCGGCGGCGTCGATCCGTTCGGCGGCTTCGGCACCGTCTCGGGGCTGATGATCGCGCTCGCCATCCTGCAGGTGATCTCCTCGGGGCTGAACCAGTTCGGCATCTCGAACTACCTGACCGTGGCGATCTGGGGCGGCACGCTCATCGCCGTCGTGCTGGCGCAGACGCTGTGGGCGGCGCTGCCGTCGTTCCGGCGAGGGCGCAAGTGAGCGTCGTCGCGGTCCTCGACGTCGGCAAGACCAACGTCAAGCTCTATGCCGTCGACAAGGCGGGCCGGGTGCTGGAGACTGCCTCGACGCCGAACCGCATCGTCGATGGCCCGCCCTGGCGGCACCACGACCTCCCCGCCTTGCAGACCTGGCTGCTCGGCGCGCTCGGCGGCTTCGCCACCCGCCACGCCATCGCCGTCATCATCCCCTGTGGCCACGGCGGCAGCGGCGTCCTCGTCGGTGCCGACGGCGCGGCGCTGCCGATGATCGACTACGAAGGCGCGCTGCCCGAGGCCGTCGCCAGCGCCTACCGCGCCGAGGCCGACGGCATCCGCGAGCGCGGCAGCGCGATCATGCTCGGCGCCGCCCACGCCGCGCGCCAGCTGCTCTGGATGGAGACCGCCGCGCCCGAGGCGCTCGCCGCCGCGCGCGCCTACCTGCATGCGCCGCAGTTCTGGGCGTTCTGGCTCTCCGGCGTCCTCGCCGACGAGGTGACGAGTGCGGCGGCGCAGTCGCACCTCTACTCGGTCGCCGAGCGCCGGCCGAGCGCCATCGTCACCCGCCGCGGCTGGAGCCGCCTGCTGCCGCCGATGCGCCCGGCCTTCGCGACGCTCGGCGTGCTGCGCCCGGAGATCGCCGCCGCGACCGGCCTCGATCCGGGAACCCGCGTCCTCTGCGGCATCCACGATTCCTCGGCCAACTTCTACCGCTACCAGGCCGCCGGCCTCGCCGACATGGTGGTCGTCTCGACCGGGACCTGGATCGTCGCGCTGACCGACCGCACCGACGGCGTCGACTTCGACCGCGAGCTGCCCGGCCGCAGCCTCAACGCCGACGTCACCGGCGCGCCGGTCCCCGGGATGCTCTGCATGGGCGGCCGCGAGTTCGCCGCCGTCGCCGGCGACGCGCCCGGTCCCGCCGACCGCGCCATCCTCGACCGCCTCGCCGCCACCGGGACCATGGCGCTGCCGTTCTTCGGCGACGACGACGGCCTCTTCCCCGGCCGCGCCCGCCAGGGCGTCGTCGTCGGGTCGCTGGCGGACGACAAGGCCGCGCGCTTCACCCTCGCCGTCACCTATGCCGCACTTCTGACCGCCGAGATCCTCGACGCCCTGCCGCCGGCGAGGACTGTCATCCTCGACGGCAGCTTCGTGCGCGATCCGCTCTACGGCGCGCTGGTGCAGGCGTTTCGCCCGGCGGCCACGGTCCTCGTCAATCCCTCGACCGATGGCGTCGCCACCGGCGCGGCACTTCTCGCTTCGCACGAGACCCGCCGCGCGCCGGTGCCGCTCGCGCTCGAGCGGCCGGCGACCGGCGGCCTGCCGGAGCTTCTTTCCTACCGCGCCCGCTGGCGCGAGCGTTTCAATCTGGAGATGATGCCGTGACAACCGACGACAGCGCGCTCCGGCGCGAGATGGTGGAGACCTGCCGCAAGATGAACGCGAGCGGCATCAACCAGGGCACCGCGGGCAACATCTCGATCCGCAACGACGCGGGCTTCCTCATCACTCCGTCGTCCTTGCCCTATGACGCGATGACGCCTGACGACGTCGTGCAGATGTTCTTTGACGGCAGCTATGACGGCGCCCGCCGCCCGTCGTCGGAGTGGCGCTTCCACCGTGACATCCTCGCGGCGCGGCCGGACGTGAATTGCGTCTTCCACTGCCACTCGGTCTATGCGACGACGCTCGCGATCCACCACAAGACGATCCCGAGCTTCCACTACATGACCGGCCTCTTCGGCGGCACGACGATCCGCTGCGCGCGCTATGCGACCTTCGGCACCCAGGCGCTTTCGGATGCCGCGCTCGAGGCGCTCGAGGGCCGCACCGCGTGCCTCCTCGGCCAGCACGGCCAGATCGCGCTCGGGAGATCGCTGGCCCAGGGGCTTGCGAACGCCATCGAGGTCGAGACCCTGTCGCGGCTCTATGTCCAGGCGCTGACGCTCGGCGAGCCGCCGATCCTCGACGATGCCGAGATGGCGCGGGTGATCCAGCAGATGAAGAACATGAGCTACGGACAGGCGCCGGATCTCGACGGCGTCAACGACAGCGCGCGCAAGCGCGCCTGAGGGGGAAGGACCACCATGAACAAGCTCGGCGTCCACGCCTTCGTCTGGGAGCACGGCTGGAGCAGGGAGCAGGCGACGCGCGCGATCAACTGGAGCGCCGAGGCCGGCTTCGACTTCATCGAGGCGCCGTCGCTCGATCCCTCGTCGATCGACCCGGCGGTCACCACCAAGCTTCTCGAGGCGGCCGGCATCGGCATCGCCTTCTCGATGGGCCTCGACTTCGAGAGCGACATCTCCTCGGGAGACCCGGACAAGGAGAAGCGCGGCAAGGCGCTGCTGCTTGACGCGGTTTCCGTCTGCCGCGACTGCGGCGGCAAGTCGATCGGCGGCATCCTCTATTCCGGCTTCGGCAAGTATCACACCCAGCCGACCGCCCACGGCATCGCCCGCTCCGCCGACATCCTGCGCGAGGTGGCCGAGGTGGCGGCGAAAAGCGACATTGACCTCTGCCTCGAGGTGGTGAACCGCTACGAGACCAACGTGCTCAACACCGCCGCCCAGGGCGTCGAGATGTGCAAGCGCATCGGTGCGCGGAACGTGAAGGTGCACCTCGACGTCTATCACATGAACATCGA
>JBDHSS010000217.1:0-5540 GCA_039808205.1 Paracoccaceae bacterium
TGCTCTGCTTCGCGCTCTTCGCCTGCGCGTTCAACCTGCTCCTCGGCTACACCGGGCTTCTCTCCTTCGGCCATGCCGCCTTCTTCGGCGGCGCCGCCTACTTCACCGCGCACGCGGTCAAGGAATGGGGGCTGCCGCCGGAGCTCGGGCTTGTCGTCGGCTTCGTCGGCGCCGGGCTCCTCGGCCTCGTGATCGGGGTCTTCGCGATCCGCCGGCAGGGCATCTACTTCGCGATGGTGACGCTGGCGCTGGCGCAGATGTTCTTCTTCTTCTGCCTGCAGGCGCCGTTCACCCACGGCGAGGACGGCATCCAGGGGGTGCCGCGCGGGCACTTCCTCGGCGTCGTCGACCTCAACCAGCCGCTCAGCATGTACTACTTCGTGCTCGCCGTGTTCCTGATCGGGGTCATCGCGATCTGGAGCATCGTGAACTCGCCGTTCGGCATGATCCTGCGCGCGATCCGCGAGAACGAGCCGCGGGCGATCTCGCTCGGCCTGAGCGTCGGCCGCTACAAGCTGGCGGCGTTCGTGATGTCGGCAGCACTCGCCGGGCTCGCCGGCGGGCTGAAGTCGCTGGTCTTCCAGTTCGCGACGCTGACCGACGTCACCTGGCAGACCTCGGGCGAGGTGATCCTGATGACGCTCCTCGGCGGCATCGGCACCATGGTCGGCCCGATCGTCGGCGCCGGCCTCGTCATCGCGCTGCAGAACTCGCTCGCCACCTCGCAGTTTCCGGTGACGGTGGTGACGGGCCTCATCTTCATGATCTGCGTGCTAATGTTCCGACGCGGGATCGTGGGGGAGGTGCTGCACCTGGTCACGCGACGCGGCCGGAAGCGGGATGCGCCGCGGTTCTGATGCGCCGGCGCCACTAGAAGAACTGCAGCTGCGTGTCGATCACCGCGTCGAGCGCCAGCGCATCCACCCCGAGCAGCCTGACCGCGTTGCCGCCGCCGAGGTCGATCCACGCTCCCTCCCCGTCCACGCTCGCCCGCTCGTGCAACCCGTCGAGCGTGAGCTGACCCAGTCCGTTGATCCCCTGCCCGATCATCAACCGATCAGCGGCATCAAAGTCGGTGACGGTCTCGACGCCGAAGCTGCCGCGAATCTCGAAGACGTCCGCGCCGGCGCCGCCGGTCAGCAAGTCGTTTCCGGCGCCGCCGTTCAGCCGGTCACGGCCCTCGCCACCGTCGAGCGTGTCGGCGCCGCGGCCGCCGTTCACCACGTCGTCGCCGGCTTCGCCGAAGATGCGGTCGTCGCCGCGGCCGAAGGCGTCGGCGGTGCTGGTGCGGTCGTCGCCGGCGCCGAGGTGCACGGTGTCGTCGCCGCCGCCCGCCTCGACCCGGTCGTTGCCGCCGCCCGCGTCGATCCGGTCGTCGCCATAGCCACCAACAAGCGTGTCGTTCCCGTCGCCGCCGGAGAGCGTGTCGGCCCCGTTGTCACCCCGCAGGAAATCGTCGCCGCTGCCGCCGTCGAGCGCGTCGTCCCCGTCCTGGCCGCGGAGGCGGTCGTTGCCGCCGTCGCCCGACAGCCGGTCGTTGCCGTAGGAGGCCTCGAGGGTGTCGTTGCCCTCGCCGCCGTGCATCGCATCGACCGAGAGCCGCTTGGCGGCAATGTCGCCCGCACCGAGCGACGGCTCGCTCGGCCAGCGCGTCGCGAAGCGGCTGTCGAGGAGGTCGTCGCCCTGGCCGCCGACGAGGACGTTCGAGCCGACGCCACCGTGCAGGCTGTCGTTGCCGTCGCCGCCGACCAGCACGTCGTCGCCCGCCTCGCCGCGCAATAGGTCGGCCCCGGCCCAGCCGTAGAGCAGATCGTCGCCCGCGCCGCCCTGGAAATGGTCGCCGGTGTAGTTGCCGAGCAGCACGTCGTTGCCGCCGAGCCCGAGGATCACCGGGTCGCTCGCCCCGCCGGTCCCGACGAGGAAGAACTCGGCCGCCTCGGTGCCGACGCGCCAGCCGGTCACCGCGAGGAAGAGGTCTTCGCCGGCGGCATAGTCCTCCGGCGTGCCGTACTTCTGCCAGAGGCTGGGGCCGATGCTGGCGAATTCCCGATTGAGCTGCCGGATCCGCAGATCGAGCTCGAAGTCCAACGCCATTCACGCCCCCCCCTTGCCCCGCCCGATCGGACCACGGCGGCGTTGAGGCCGGGTTAATTCCCCGGCCTTGCGTTAACCGCTTGACCCACCAGCGCCCTGCCATATCCTGATCCGCAACCCATCTCGAAACGAGACAGGCAGGGGAGGTGCCGATGAACGTGGACCTCTCGCGACGCGGCTTCCTGAAGCTGACGGGCGCGGGCGCGGCGGCAACATCGCTCGGAGCCCTCGGCTTCGGCGAGGCGGAGGCGGCGGAGGCCGCCCACGTCAGGGCGTTCAAGCTCACCACCACGACCGAGACCCGCAACACCTGCCCCTACTGCTCGGTCGCCTGCGGCGTCATCCTCTACTCGAGGGGCGACGCGCGGACCGACAAGGCGGCGCAGGTGATGCACGTCGAGGGCGACGTCGATCACCCGACGAATCGCGGCACGCTCTGCCCGAAGGGGGCAGCACTCAAGGACTTCATCAACGCGCCGACGCGGCTGACCCAGCCGATGCGCCGCGCACCGGGCGCCGCGCGCTTCGAGCCGATCACCTGGGAGGACGCGCTCGACAAGATCGCCCGCGCGCTCAAGGACGACCGCGACGCCAACCTCGTCACCACGAACGACGCGGGCGTCCCGGTCAACCGCTGGACCTCCACCGGCTTCCTCGCCGCTTCCGCCACCACCAACGAGACCGCCTGGGCGACGACGAAGGTCGTCAAGGCGCTCGGCATCGCAGGATTCGACAACCAGGCGCGCGTCTGACACGGCCCCACGGTGTCCAGTTTGGGCCCGACTTTTGGCCGTGGAGCGATGACCAACTCCTGGACCGACATCAAGAACACCGACCTCGTCGTCGTGATGGGCGGCAACGCGGCGGAGGCGCACCCGTGCGGCTTCAAGTGGGTGACCGAGGCCAAGGCGCATCGCGGCGCCAAGCTCATCGTCGTCGACCCGCGCTTCACCCGCACCGCGTCGGTCGCCGACTTCTACGCGCCGATCCGGCCCGGCACCGACATCGCCTGGCTGATGGGGATGATCCGCTGGTGCATCGCCAACGACAAGGTGCAGTGGGAGTACGTGAAGAACTTCACCAACGCCGCGCTGGTGGTGAAGGACGGCTTCGGCTGGTCGGACGGGCTCTTCAACGGCTACGACCCGGAGAAGCGCGACTATGACCGCTCGGAATGGGACTATGTGGTCGGCGACGACGGCTTCGCCGTCACCGACCCGACGCTCCAGAACCCGCGCTGCGTCTGGAACCTGCTGAAGGGGCACGTCGATCTCTACACGCCCGAGATGGTCGAGCGGATCTGCGGCACGCCGAAGGACAAGTTCCTGAAGATCGCCGAGATGATCGGCGAGTGCTCGTCGCCGACGAAGACGATGACGTCGATGTATGCGCTCGGCTGGACCCAGCATTCCAAGGGCGCGCAGAACATCCGCGGCATGGCGATGCTGCAGCTCGTGCTTGGCAACATCGGCGTGCGCGGCGGCGGCATGAACGCGCTGCGCGGACACTCCAACATCCAGGGCCTGACCGACATCGGCCTCATGTCGAACCTGCTCCCCGGCTACCTGAACCAGCCGACGGAGAAGGAAAAGGACTTCGACACCTACATGTCGACGCGCGGCTTCAAGCCGCTCCGGCCGGACCAGACCAGCTACTGGCAGAACTACCGCAAGTTCATGGTCTCGTTCCTGAAGGCGATGTGGGGCGAGCACGCGACGGCGGAGAACGATTGGGCCTACGACTACCTCGCGAAGCTCGACGTGCCGAACTACGACATCCTGCGGATGTTCGAGCTGATGCACGAAGGCCGCGTGAACCTCTACTTCTGCCAGGGGTTCAATCCGCTCCTCGCCTTCCCGAACCGGGCCAAGGTGACGACGGCGCTGTCGAAGCTCAAGCTCCTCGTCACCATGGACCCGCTGGAGACCGAGACCGCGCGGTTCTGGGAGAACCACGGCGACTTCAACAACGTCGATCCGACCCAGATCGCGACGGAGGTGATCCAGCTGCCGACCTCCTGCTTCGCCGAGGAGGAAGGCGCGCTGGTCAACTCCGGGCGGTGGCTGCAATGGCACTGGCCGGCCGGCGCGCCGCCAGGCGAGGCCAGGCACGACACCTGGATCATGGCGCAGATCTTCCTCAGGCTGCGCAAGCTTTATCAGGCCGAGGGCGGGACCTTCCCCGACCCGATCGTCAACCTCAGCTGGGAGTATGCCGACGAGAACGAGCCGACGGCGGAGGAGCTGGCGCGCGAGCTGAACGGCCGGGCGCTCGCCGACGTGATGGACGCAACCGATCCGGCGAAGGTTCTGGTCGCCGCCGGCAAGCAGCTCCTGAACTTCAGCCAGATGCGCGACGACGGCACCACCATGTCCGGCTGCTGGATCTATTCCGGCTGCTGGAACGAGGCCGGCAACAACATGGCGCGCCGCGACAACACCGATCCCGACGCGACCGGCGCCTACGCCAGCTGGTCGTTCTCCTGGCCGCTCAACCGGCGCATCCTCTACAACCGCGCCTCGTGCGACCTCGCGGGCAAGCCGTGGGACCCGAGCCGCAAGCTCATCGAGTGGACCGGCGAGAAGTGGGCGGGGTACGACGTGCCCGACATCGCGCCCACGGCCCGGCCGGAGACGGTGATGCCGTTCATCATGAACGCCGAGGGGGTGAGCCGGCTGTTCTCGCGCGGGATGATGCGCGACGGGCCGTTCCCGACGCACATGGAGCCGTTCGAGACGCCGATCCCGAACGTGCTCAACCCGGCGATCCGCGGCAACCCGGTGGCGCGGGTCTTCGCCGAGGACGCGGAACAGCTCGCGACGTCGGACGCCTTCCCCTATGTCGGCACCTCGTACCGGCTGACCGAGCACTTCCACTACTGGACCAAGCACAACCGGGTGAACTCGGCGCTGCAGCCGGAGTTCTTCGTCGAGATCTCCGAGGAGCTCGCGGGCGAGAAGGGCATCCGGGGCGGCGACTGGGTGCGGGTGTGGTCGAACCGCGGCGAGGTCAAGGCGAAGGCGGTGGTGACAAAGCGGCTGAAGCCCTTGACCTGCGACGGCAAGGTCGTCCACGTCGTCGGCATCCCGCTGCACTGGGGCTTCACCGGCGCGGCGCGCAAGGGCTTCGGCCCGAACTCGCTGACGCCATTCGTCGGCGATGCCAACGTCGAGACGCCGGAGTTCAAGGCGTTCCTCGTCAACATCGAGAAGTCGACCGGACCGAAGGAGGGGCCAGTGGCATGACCCTCGCACCGCAACCGCTGACCGCCGTCTCCAACCCGCCGGTTGAGGCGCTCGAGGCGAACCTCGGCCCCGGAGACCTCGTCCGCCGCTCCGCCACCACCGACCTGCCGCTGCCGACGCGGCAGCTGACCGAGGTGGCGAAGCTCATCGACGTCTCGAAGTGCATCGGCTGCAAGGCCTGCCAGTCGGCCTGCATCGAGT
>JBDHSS010000218.1:0-5539 GCA_039808205.1 Paracoccaceae bacterium
TTGACCGGCCCCGACGCGCTCATGCGCCGGCTCGCCTCGACCGCGATCGGGCGGGCGGTCCCGGCGCGGCTGATCCGCGGCGGGCGCTTCGTCGAGTTGGCGCTGACGCCGGCGGAGCGGGCGCCGTCGTCGGCGACCGCTGCGGCCTGAGCGATCGGCGACCCGCGTCAAGCCTCTTGCGAACGAATCGCAAACCCGGCTTGATGCGGCATGACCGCCGTTTCCGCCTCCGCGACGCCGCCCGACCCGCTCGCCCGCCTGAACCCGGCGCAACGCGCAGCAGTGTGCCACGGCAATGGCGCCGTCGCCGGGCCGCTCCTCGTCATCGCCGGCGCCGGCACCGGCAAGACCAACACGCTCGTCCACCGGCTCGCGCATCTGGTGCGCGCGGGCGCCGATCCGCGGCGGATCCTGCTCATGACGTTCTCGCGCCGGGCGGCGGCGGAGATGACCCGGCGCGCCGGGCGGCTGGCGACCGAGACGATGGGACCGCGCGCCGCGCTTCTGGCCGAAGGGTTGACATGGGCCGGCACCTTTCACGCGGTCGGCGCCCGGCTCCTGCGCGAGCATGCGCCGGCGATCGGGCTCGACCCGGGCTTCACCATCCACGACCGCGAGGACTCCGCCGACCTCATGGCGGTGGCGCGGGCGCGGCTGAAGCTCGCCGAGACACCGCGGCGGTTCCCGGCGAAGGCCACCTGCCTCGCGATCTATTCGCGCGCGGTCAACGCGCAGAGCGGGCTCGGGGCCGTGCTGGCGCGCGCGTTCCCGTGGTGCGCGGAATGGGAGGCGGAGCTGAAGGCGCTCTTCGCGGCTTACGTCGAGGCGAAGCAGGCGAGTGCCGTGCTCGATTACGATGACCTCCTGCTCTACTGGCTCGGGCTGACGCAGGATCCCGCACTCGCGGCCGAGGTGCGCACGCGCTTCGACCATGTGCTCGTCGACGAGTACCAGGACACCAACCGGCTGCAGGCGGCGATCCTCGCGGCGCTCTGCCCCGAGGGCCGCGGCCTGACCGTCGTAGGCGACGACGCGCAGTCGATCTATGCCTTCCGCGCCGCGGAGGTGCGCAACATCCTCGACTTTCCTGACGCCTTCACCCCGCGTGCCACGGTCGTCACGCTCGAGCAGAACTATCGCTCGACGCCGCAGATCCTGGCCGCCGCGAACGCGGTGATCGGCGAGGCGCCCGAAGGCTTTGCCAAGCGGCTCTGGAGCGACCGACCGGCCGGTGGGATGCCGCGGCTCGTCACCGTGCGCGACGAGGCGGCGCAGGTCGATCTCGTCTGCTGCGACGTGCTCGCCGCGCGCGAGGAAGGCGTCGCCCTGCGCGAGCAGGCGGTACTGTTCCGCTCGTCGCACCACTCGGGGCCGCTCGAGGTCGAGCTTGTCCGGCGCAACATTCCGTTCGTGAAGTTCGGCGGGCTGAAGTTCCTCGACGCCGCCCACGTCAAGGACGTGCTCGCCACGCTGCGGCTGGCGCAGAACCCGCGCGACCGGGTGGCCGGGCTTCGCGTGCTGCTGCTCCTGCCCGGCATCGGCGCTGCGACCGCGGGTCAGCTCCTCGACGCGATGGCGGGCGCGGCCGAGCCGATGACAGCGCTGGCCGATGCCATGGTGCCGTCGCGGGCCGCGGCCGGGTTCGCCGACTTCCTCGCGCTCTATGGGCGGCTCCGCACTGGGATCGGCTGGCCGGCGGACCTCGAGGCGGTGCGCGCGTGGTACGAGCCGCATCTCGAGCGGCGCCACGACGATGCCGTCACCCGACGGGCCGACCTGCTGCAGCTCGAGATGATCGCCGCGAGCCATGCCGACCGCGCGGGCTTCCTGACCGAGATCACCCTCGATCCGCCCGGCGCCACCAGCGACGAGGCCGGCGTGCCGTCGCGCGACGAGGACTATCTGATCCTGTCGACCATCCACTCGGCCAAGGGACAGGAGTGGCGCCGGGTGCACGTGCTGAACGCGGTCGACGGCTGCATCCCGTCCGATCTCGCCACCGGCACCCCGGCCGAGATCGAGGAGGAGCGGCGGCTCCTCTACGTGGCGATGACTCGCGCGCGGGATGCCCTGACGCTGGTGCTGCCGCAGCGCTTCTACGTGCACGCGCAAGCCAGGCGCGGCGATCGGCACGTCTACGCGAGCCGGACCCGCTTCATCCCCGAGCGCCTGCTGCCGCATTTCGAGGCGGCGCGCTGGCCTGTGGCAACCGCCGTCGTCGCGGCGACGCCGCTGGCCACGCCGGCGACGGTCGACCTCCGCGCGCAGATGCGGGCGATGTGGAGCTGAGGCTCAGGACTTGTCGACGTGCTCGGGCTTGCCCTTGCGCTTGGTGTGGGCGAGCTCCTCGAGCTCCTTCTCGGTCATCGATTTCTCCATCTCGCGCGAGGCGCCCTTGAGCTCGCTCTTCGGGGTCTCGCCGCGCTTGGCGGACAGGGCGGCCCCGGCCGCCTTCTGCTGCGCCTTCGACTTTGCCGGCATGATATTGCCCTCCGTCGGGGTTCACGGGTGAAGAACGTCGGGCGCGCGGAAAGGTTCGGGTGGCGGGCCTCGTCCCCAAGGCAACTTCCACGCGGATCGGGCGTTTCTTCCGCCGAAGGAGGACACCGACATGCTTCACCACGCCGTTGAGACCTGCCCCGACGACCATGCCGTGCTGCAGCGGCGCCTGGACGAGCTGACCGCAGGCGGAGCCCGCATCCTGACGGTGCTGTGGCAGCCGCGACGGGCCGACGCGGCCGACCAGCAGGCAGCGTTCGAGGCCGCCGGCAGCTTCCTCATCGTGTCGGAGTCCGAGCTTTCGGCCGATGCGCAGATCATCCGCGAGACCGTCGCCAAGCCGCAGGACATGCCGATCTGACGATTGCGCCGCGTGCATCCCGAATTACCGGAGGGCGAGGGTTTTCTCGCGAGCGGTTTTGCGCGAACCTCAAGGCCAGCCCCTCCGGGGGCTGAACCCTGCATCTCGACGGCGAGGCCCCGATGACACCAGCCCCGAAGACCAACAACGACGACGAGATTGCCCGCAAGGCCTATCGGCTCTGGGAGGAGGAAGGCAGGCCCGAGGGGCGAGACAAGGCCCACTGGCACCAGGCCGAGCAGGACCTGAGCGAGCCGGTGGTCGATCCCATCGAAAGCGTGCCGGCCCCCGCGCCGGAGGCGGCGCCGAAGTCGGCTCGCTCCCCGCGCGCGAGCAAGGCGAAGGCGGCTTCCGCAGAAGCGACGACCGCACCGAAGCCACCCCGGCGGCGGAAGGGAGCGGCTCCGGACGCCTGATCGGCCGGCCGCGCCTCAGACGGCGGTGCCCGCTCCTCCGCCGCCGTCGATCAGGATCTGCGACGCGTCGGCGTCCAGCTCGAAGCGGACGCCCTCCGTCGGGAACGTGAGCCGCGTCGTCGCGTCGAACTCGGAGACGAAGGCAGCGCGGACGAGGCGGGTGCCGAAGCCTTCGCGGGTCGGCTCCGCGCACGGCGGTCCGTCGCTTTCCACCCAGCGGAGCCGGAACCGCGGGCCGGCCTGCGTCTTCACGACCTCCCACCGCACCGTGACCTTGCCGCCCGGCCGCGACAGCGCGCCGTACTTGACCGCGTTGGTGCAGAGCTCGTGCGTCGCCATCGACAGCGCGAGTGCCGCGCGGGCGCTGACGGCGACCGCCGGTCCGGCCAGCTCGAAGCGCCCGTCCTCCAGTCCGAACGGGCGCATCACCGCCTCGAGCGCGCCACGCAGGTCGGTGCTCTGCCAGTTGCTCGACACCAGGAGATCGTGGGTCGCAGCCATCGCCGCCAGCCGTTGCCCGAAGGCGCGCAGGCTGTCGGGTCCGGCGCCGTTGCGAAAGGTCTGGTTGGCGATCGCCTGCACCGTCGCCAGCACGTTCTTGATGCGGTGGCTCATCTCGCGCAGGAGCAGCGCGCGGTATTCCTCGGCCTCGCGTCGCGCGGCGCGACCGGCGAGGACGTCGTCCATGTACTCGTCCGTCGCCGCCGCCAGCGTGGAGATCTCGGTGCCGTCCGGGGCGATGCCGGTCCGCGCGAGCTCGTCGCCCGCGCGCCAGCTGTTGATCGTCGAGACGATGCGCACCAGCGGCTGCCGCAGCAGCCGGTTGCCGACGGTCCAGACGATGAGGCAGGCCGCCAGGGCGCCGAGGCCGGCCAGTACCAGGCTGCGCCAGGTCGAGGCGTAGATCGGCCCGAAGGCCGCATCTGTCGAGTAGCCGGCGGCGACGTAGAGCCCGATTCCGGTGACCGCCGGCGGCTGGAAGCCGACGATGCGCCGGGTGCCGTCGACACTGACCGCATCGATGGTCCCCGCACTCGTCTCGGCGAGCAGCCGGCGCGACGGCGACGACAGCGCGCTGCCGACGAAGGAGTCCGACGCCGGCTCGCGCGCGAGAATGATGCCGTTGCGGTCGGCGACGACGACGGCGTTGCCCTCGCCGATCCGTCGCTCGCGCACGCGCGCGCCGAGCCAGTTGAGGTCGATCCCCGCCGCGACCACCGCGACGAGCCTGCCGTCGTCGAGGATCGGCAGCGCCACCGGCAGGAAGCCGACCTCGCCGGGCTGGGCGCCGCTGTATTCCCCGACCACGAAGCCGCCGCTCGACCGCGCCAGGCGAAACCAGGAGGTGTCGGCAGCGCTGTCGCCGGCCGCAAGGCCGCGGGTGCTGCACCAGATCCGGCCGGTGCCGTCCGCGACGGCGAAGCCGCGGAACTGCGCCAGCCGTCCGTCCAGCGCCTCGAAATAGCGCGTGCATCCCGTCCGGTCGGTGCCGTTGCGAACCGATGGCGTCAGCGCCACCGCCTCGAGCAAGCCCTGGCTGCCCGAGATGATCCGCTCGATCTCCAGCGCGACGATCTGGCTGGAGCGGAGCGCCATGTCCTGCACCTCGTGCGCGCGCTCGCGATGGATGGCGATGATGAGATAGAGAAGCCCCGCCATGGCCGGCAGGACGGCGACCGCAACGATCGCGAGGAGCCGCTGGGTCAGCGAGAGGTGGCGTCCGAACTTCAGCATGTGTCGCGGGGTCTTCCACATCCGCATTTCGACCCCCGTTTGCCAGCGCCTCTAGCATGCGCGGCGACGCCCCGCCAAGATCTCCCTCGGTTCAGTCGGCACCTCGCCGACGCCTCAGATAGACGTAGTAGGCGCCGGCGCCGCCGTGGCGCTGGTGCGCGGGATGGATCTGCAGCACCGCGCCGACGAGCGGCGACGCCGTCAGCCAGTGCGGCACGCTGTGGCGCAGGATGCCGTGGCGGTGCGGCTGGAAGCCGGCGCCGTCAGGACGCCCCTTTCCGGTAATGACGAGGACGAGCCGAAGCTCGCGCGCGTGCGCGCCGAGAACGAAGCGCGTCAGCGCGCCATACGCCCGCTCCGCGGTCATGCCGTGCAGATCCAGGCGAGCCTCGGGCTCGATCCGGCCGCGGCGGAGCTTGTCGAAGCGCCGGCGGTCCATCTGCGGCGCCGCCGCGGCCAGCGCCAGCGCCGGCTCGAGCGCGAGGTCGAGCCTGGTGCGCGGCTCGGCGGCGACGCGGCGGACAAGCGG
>JBDHSS010000219.1:0-5533 GCA_039808205.1 Paracoccaceae bacterium
CTTCTGGTCCGGGGTCAAGTCCGCCCGCACCGCGTCGAGGCCGAGGCCGTGCGCCACCCGCTCCGCCACATCGGCGCGGTCGCCGGTCGCGAGCAGGATGCGCCCGATGCCCTGCCGGCGCAGCCCGTCGAGGAGGGCGGCTGCATCCTCGCGCAGCGGATCGGCCATGACCAGGTGGCCGGCCGGGCGTCCGCAGACGGCCACCGCGACGAGGACCGATCCCGCCGCCACCGTCGGCCGCGGCGTCGCGTCGAGTCCGAGCTCGCCCGCGACGAAGTCGAAGCCGCCGACGACGACGGCGGCGCCGTCGACGCGGCCGATGACGCCCTCGCCGGGACGCTCGACGACGTCCGTGGGCACCGGAAGGTCGAGGCCGCGCGCCCGGGCCGCCGCCACGATCGCCTGCGCGACCGGGTGCTGCGACGCCTGGTCGAGCGCGGCGGCGAGCCGCAGCACGTCGACGTCGGCTGCGCCGTCCACGCGGTCGATCGCCACGATCTGCGGCCGGCCGTCGGTCAGGGTGCCGGTCTTGTCGAGGATCAGCGTGCGGATGCGCGCCATCGCCTCGAGCGGCTTGGCGCCCTTGATGAGCACGCCGAAATGCGCCGCCCGCGACAGGCCCGCGGTCAGCGCCACCGGCACCGCGAGGATCAGCGGGCAGGGCGTCGCCACCACCAGCACCGCGACGGCGCGGATCGGGTCGCCCGTGGCCCACCAGGCGGCCACGGCGAGCGCCAGCGTGACCGCGAGAAAGCCGAGCGACCACTGGTCGGCGAGCCGCGCCATCGGCGCTTTCGAGCGCTGCGCCTGCGCGACCAGCCGGACGATGCCGGCGTAGGTGCTTTCCGCCGCGAGGCGGGTGGCGACGAGGTCGAAGGGCTCGCCGGCATTGGTCGAGCCGCTCATCGCCTCCGCGCCCTCGGCGAGACGGACGGGCAGCGACTCGCCGGTCAGCGCCGAGGTGTCGAGGAAGGCCGCCCCCGAGGCGATCCGCCCGTCGACCGGCACGACGTCGCCCTGGCGGATCAGCAGCCGGTCCCCCGGCACGATGGCGTCGAGCGGCACCTCCTCGAGGTTGCGCCCCGCGTGCCGCCAGGCGGTGCGCGGCACCCGCGACAGCAGGCCGGTGATCTCGCGGCGGGCGCGGCCCTCGGCAAAGCTCTCGAGAAAGGTTCCGCCGGAGTACATGAGCGCGACGACGGCCGCGGCGAGGGTCTCGCCGAAGACGAGCGCCGCCGTCATCGACAGCGCGGCGACGATGTCGAGGCCGACGTCGCCGCGGCGGAGGCTGCGCGCGATCTCGAGGACGAGCACTGCCAGCACGGGCAGGACGCCGGCGGTCCAGGCGACGCGCGCGGCGGCGGGCGCGCTCCAGAGGTGGAGGGCAATGCCGAAAAGCAACCCGGCGAGCGCGAAGAGGAGCAGTGCGCTCTTGCTGCGGTCGGCACCGGTTGCCTTCACGTCGCCCCAACTCCTCACGCGGGTTCCGCCTCGCCGAAAGGGAGGACGCGCCCGACCTTCGCGTACCGTCAGGGGCGCGTCGAGCCCACGCGGTGCCGCATCAGGCAGCTGGCCGGATCCGCTCGCCGGTCGCGGTGTCGAACAGGAAGGCGGCGCGCTCGGCAAAGGCGATGCCGATCGGGGCGTCCATCGCGTAGCCGGCGGCCTTGTCCGCCTTGACGGTCAGCGTGCTGTCGCCGCAGCGGCAGACGACCAGCGCGTGGTCGCCCATGAGCTCGACGGCGTAGACGCGGCCGGCGATGCGGCCGGCTTCCGGCGCCACGACGCTCGCGTCCTCCGGCCGCAGGCCGACGGTGACGCCGGGGCGCGAGCCGGCCACCGGCGCGGGAAAGCGCCCGGCGGCGCAGACGAAGTCGCCGCCGAGGAGGTCGCCGGTCAGGAAGTTCATCGGCGGCGAGCCGATGAAGCCGGCGACGAAGAGGTTGGCGGGATCGTCGTAGACCTCGCGCGGGCTGGCGATCTGCTGCACGACGCCGGCGTTCATGATCGCGACGCGGTGGGCCAGCGTCATCGCCTCGACCTGGTCGTGGGTGACGTAGATCGTGGTCACGCCGACGTCGGCCTGCAGGCGCTTCAGCTCGGAGCGCATGTGGCCGCGGAGCTTGGCGTCGAGGTTCGACAGGGGCTCGTCCATCAGGAACACGCTCGGCCGGCGCACCATGGCGCGGGCGAGCGCCACGCGCTGCCGCTGGCCGCCGGAGAGCTGGCGCGGGTAGCGGTCGAGAAGCTCGCCGAGGTGCACCTTGCCGGCGGCCTCGCGCACCGCCGCGTCGCGCTCGGCCGGCGGGGTGCGGCGCAGCCGCAGCGGATAGGCGATGTTCTCGGCGATCGTCATGTGCGGATAGAGCGCGTAGGACTGGAACACCATCGCCACGTCGCGGTACTTCGGCAGCACGTTGGTGACGTCGCGCTCGCCGATGAGGATGCTGCCGGAGGTCACGGATTCGAGCCCCGCGACCATGCGCAGCGCCGTGGTCTTGCCGCAGCCCGAAGGCCCGAGCATCACCAGGAACTCGCCGTCCGCGATGGCGAGGTCGAGGCCCTTGACCACCTCGAGGGCGCCGAAGGACTTGCGGATTCCCGAGAGCGTCACGCGCATCGCCTCACCCCTTCACTGCGCCGACGAGGAGGCCGCGGGCGATGTGCTTCTGCAACAGCGTCGAGATGACGACGACGGGCGCGATCATCACCACGATCAGCACCGACATGTTCCACCACTGCGGGCCGCGGGTGGTGTTCTGCGCCGAGACCAGCACCGGCATGGTCTGGGCGTTGGCGTTCGAGAGGAAGAGCGCCAGCAGGTACTCGTTCCAGGCGAGGATGAGAACGAGGAGGAAGGTGGCGACAAGGCCCGAGCGCACGAGCGGCAGCGCGATGGTGAAGAAGACTCGGAACTTCGACGCGCCGTCGAGCTCGGCGCTCTCCTCGAGGTCGATCGGCACGCCGGCGAAGAAGTCGCGGGTGAGCCAGACCACGATCGGCAGGTTGACGGCGGTGTAGGTGGCGATCAGCGCTGCGCGGGTATCGAGCAGGTGCAGCGCCTGGAACATCACGTAGATCGGCAGCACCGCGACGATCGGCGGCATGATCCGGTTCGAGATGATCCAGAACTCGATGTCGCTGTTGCCGACCGAGGCGCGGGCCCGCCCCACGAGCGTGAAGACACCAAGGAGAAAGAGCGCGACGGCGACCGCGACGGCGAGCGCCCAGGGCACCCGGAGCGCGACGACGGCGACGATGACGAGGACGAGGAGGAGCAAGAAGAGGCCGATCGCGGCGAGGCTGACGCGGAAGCGGATGCGCACCAGCGCATAGGCGGCGAGCGCGCCGATCAGCACCGCGAGCACGGTGCTGGCGAGGGCGACGACGATTGAGTTGAGGTAGGGGCCGGCGGTGTTGTTCTCGACCAGCATGAAGCGCCACGCATCGAGGTTGGGCTGGAAGTCGAGGAATGGGACGTAGAACGGCCCGTTGGCGACCTCGGCCGCACCCTTGAACGAGGTGATGAGCACCCAGTAGAGCGGCACCAGCACCACGAGGCTCCAGACGAGAAGGAGCGCGTAGGTGACGAGCGTGCCGAAGGGCGACTGCGCCTCGACCGAGGCCGGCTCGAACAGGCGGCGCAGGGCCCCGGGCGGCGCGCTCACGTCTCGTGCCTCCGGGCGGGGCGGACGACGAAGTTGAAGAACGACACGCAGATCACCGTCGATATGAAGAGGAGCATGTAGCCGACCGCGGCCGAGCCGCCGAGATCCTGGGTCCGCCAGGCGATGAAGGCGTGCAGCGTCATCGATTCGGTGGCGAGCCCGGGCCCGCCCCCGGTCAGCACGTTCGGCAGGTCGATGATCTTGAACGCCTCGATCAGCCGGATCAGCACGACGGTGGCGGCGACCGGCGCGATCGCCGGCCAGGTGATGTCGCGGAAGATCTGCAGGCCGTTCGCACCGTCGAGGCGCGCCGCCTCGACCTGGTCGCGCGGCTGGTTCTCGACCGCGGCGAGCATCACGATGAAGATGAACGGCGTCCACTGCCAGGTGTCGCCGATCAGCACCATGAGCCGCGCCGACCAGGCGTCGGTGGCCCAGGACCATTCGCCGAGACCGAAGCTGCGGAGCAGCGGCGCGAACGGGCCCTTCTGCATGTCGGCGAGCATGCGGAAGGTATAGGCGATGCCGACGGGCGTCACCATCAGCGGCACGAAGAACAGCACCCGGAAGAAGTTGCGGCCGCGGATCGGCCGGCCGCAGAGAAGCGCCAGCCCGAGACCGAGCGCGAACTGCACCGCGACACCGACGACGACGTAGAGGAGCGTGTTGACCACGGTGCCGGGCACGCCGCCGGGCGCCGAGGTCGCGAGCGCGAGCAGCACCAGCGCGAGGACGAGCGCGGCGGTCACGAGGCGCCCGACGGTGCCGAGAATGGTGGCGCCGCGGCGGAAGTAGCGTCCGAAGGCCAGCGCGACCGCGAGCGCGGCGATGGCCGCGATCAGCCATTGCAGCGGCCCGAACGCGCCGAAGGTGCCGAGCAGGTGGTACTGCTGCGAGCCGGTGAGGAGCTTCTTGAAGTTGAGCAGGCCGATGAACTTCAGCGTGAAGCCTCCCTGCGCCAGCGCGAAGCGCGACAGCGACAGGTAGGCGGAGATGATGAGCGGGAAGATCGCGAAGCAGAGCAGCACGATGACCGCCGGCAGCACCATGATCCGGCCGGACTGCCGGTCGAGGCGCTCGGCGAAGGTCGGGCGGAACTCGGCCGCCTCTTTGCTCGGATCGGTCATCTCGCTCAACCGGGCAGGCACGGGCGCCTTGAGGGTGCCCGTGCCGGCGGTCCGCTACTTCGCGCCGATCGTCGCCTTGTAGAAGGCCAGCTGCTCGTCGGTGCCGATCTCCTCGTTGAGCTCGTTCCAGCCGTCGCTGACCGCCTTCACCGTCGCATCCGCGTCGATCTCGCCGGACAGGAACCGCGAGATCGCCTCGTCGAGCACCACCTGCTGGTACTTCTGGTTCTGCGGGATGCGCAGGTCGAGGATCATGTTCGGGCTCGACATCGAATCGTTGATGGCGCCGAGGTAGACCTTGGCCTCCTCCTCGGTCATGCCCGCCTTCTTCCAGAGATCGGAGTAGGAGAGCTGCGAGGTGCGGTACGGGTTGAAGCCGGTACCGCCGATGGTGACGTCCGTGTTCGACTGCGCGGGCTGGGTCATGAAGCTGAAGAAGGCATAGGCCGCATCCTTCACCTTCGGATCCGCTGCCGCGTTGATGCCGCCGCCCCAGCCGCCGAAGGCCGCATAGGGGGCGTGGTTCACGCCGTCGATCGCATAGGGGCAGGCGTCGGCGCTGCAGGCCTCGAGCTTGCCGGTGTCCCAGTTCAGCACTTCCCTGGCGCCCGGCATGATCGCCGCGCCCCACTTGCCCATCACCTTCGACTGCTTGGGGTCGATCGAGATCGTGCCGACGTCGCCCCAGTCGAGGTTGAGCGCGCAGCGGCCCGAGGCGAAGAGCGGCCGGGTGTCGGA
>JBDHSS010000220.1:0-5520 GCA_039808205.1 Paracoccaceae bacterium
CGTCGATGCCGGGATAGTGGTGGGTCGCGAGGAAGGCGTCGTCGCCGCGGGTCCGCGCGTCGATCGCCTGGGCGATCCAGAGGTAGATGTTCGCCCAGCTGTCGCCGAGCCCCTCGGTGTGGAGCGCGCCCATGCGGTCGACGGCGAGGCTCTCGGCTTCGAGGTACGGCATCCCGTGGTGCAGGATGCGGCCGGGTTCTCCCTGGATCTCGTAGACCAGCTGATCCGGGTGGGCATCGGTCCACTCGATCGACGCCCTGGAGCCCACGAAGCGGAAGCGCTGGCTGCCCATGTTGCCGGCGTCGACTGCGGAGACCCAGAGCCGCCCGACGGCGCCGTTGTCGTAGTGGGAGAGGACGTAGGCGTTGTCCTCAAGCGGCGCGCGCGACTTGATGAAGGACTGGCGGTCGCAGAGCAGGCGCTCGATCCGCATGTGCGGCAGCACGATCTCGGAGAGATAGTGGACGTGGGTGCCGATGTCGCCGAGGACGAAGGTCGGGCCGGAGGTCTTCGGGTTGGTCCGCCACTTCTGCGCCTCGGAGGCGCCCTCGTCGTCGCCGGCGCTGAAGCCGTGGGTGTACTGCAGGTCGACCATGCGGATGTCGCCGAGCATCCCCTTCTTCACCATCGCCGCCATCTGGTGGACGAGCGGGTGGCCGGTGAAGCCGTAGGTGACGCCGACGATCAGGCCCTTGCGGTCGGCGAGGGCGCGGATCTCGTCGCACTCAGCGACGGTGAAGAACAGCGGCTTCTCGCAGATGACGTGGATGCCGGCTTCGAGCAGCGCCTTGGTGATCTCGTAGTGCGAGAAGTTCGGGGTCGCGACGGTGACGACCTCGACGCCGTCCTCCCGCTTGGCTTCCTCGGCGATCAGCGTCTTGTAGTCCGGGTAGAGGCGGTCGCCCGCGACGCCCAGGTTGAGGCCGAAGTCACGGCCGCGGGCGGCGTCGACGTCGAAGGCGCCGCAGACGAGGCGGTAGGTGGTGCCGTCGCGGAGCGCGCCGGTCCTGTGCTTGTAGCCGACCTGCCCGGTGCGGCCGCCGCCGACCATGCCCCAGCGCAGTGGGCGGTCGATCAGCTTCTCTCCGTTGTACATGGGTATTCCTTCTCGTGCCGTCAGGCAGCGGCGGCGATCGGCGTTGCGTAGAGCGCGGGCTTGTCCCGCATGGCGATCTTCTCGAGCCCGCCGCTGGCGGCGGCGCGCAGCGCGGCGTCGGCGACGAGGGTGGCGGCGTAGCCGTCCCAGGTGCTCGGGCCGGTGGCAGTCCCCTGCCCGGCGGCGGCGATCCACTCGCGGAATTCCTGGTCGTAGGCCTCGATGAAGCGCTCGCGCCAGTCCTCGGGGATAGCCTGGCGGATACCGTACTTGTCGGAGACCACGGTCGCGGGGCGGTTCGGCAGGCTGGCGACGCCCTGCTCGCAGCTGACCTCGCCGCGGATGTCGTAGCCGTATCCGATGTTGACCGAGATCTCGACGTCGACAAGCGCGCCGGAGGCCATGTGCAGCAGCACCACCACCGGGTCGCGCAGCTCGCCGCCGCGGGTCGAGCGGCGGGGGACGCGGACCTCGACGCCGGTCACCTCGTCGTTCAGGAGCCAGCGGGTGATGTCGGCGTCGTGGACGAGCGTGTCGTTGAGCGGCATGTCGGAGGTGTAGAGGCCCTCCGGCACCGAGGCGTTGCGGTGGGTCGAGTGGTAGAGGAGCGGCGCGCCGAGGGTGCCGCCGTCGATCACCGCCTTGAGCCGGCGATAGTCGACGTCGAAGCGGCGCATGAAGCCGACTTGCACGAGGCGGCGGCCGAAGGCGACCTCGGCGTCCATCACCTTGAGCGCCGCGGCCTCGGAGGTGACGAGCGGCTTTTCGCAGAAGACCGGCTTCTTGGCGGCGATGCAGGCGAGGAGCTGCGCCTCGTGCGCGGGACCCCAGGAGCAGATCACCACCGCTTCGACCTCGGGCGCCGCGATCAGCGCCTCGGGGGTGTCGTAGGCCTTCGCGCCCTTGGGCGCCGCGGCCTTGGCGCGGGCGAGGTCGATGTCGGCGACGCCGACGACCTCGACACCGGACAGCACCTGCGTCAGCCGGCGGATGTGATCCTGACCGATCATCCCGGTGCCGACGACTCCGACCTTGAGGCTCATTTCTTCCCCCAGAACTTGTCGATGTAGCGCTGCATCTCGGCCCGCATGAACTTGCCGGACTCGTCGGCCTTCTCTTCCCAGGCGAAGACGCAGGCCGTCATGATCCCGTCGAACTTGATCTCGGCCAGCGTGCCGAAGAAGTCGTCCCACGGCACCTCGCCCTGGCCGATGTTGAGGTGCTGGTGGACGCGGGCCTGGGTGCCCGGCGGGTTCAGGATGTAGCGGAGGCCCGAGGACGCCTTGTGGTTGAAGGTGTCGCCGACGTGGACGTGGGCGAGGACGTCGGCGCTCTCTCTGAGCATCGCGACGGTGTCGTCGCCGAAATAGTAGGTGTGCGGCGCGCAGTAGAGGAACTTGACCCGCTTGGAGTTGACCGTGCGGATGATGTCGAGCGCGGGCTGGATCGTCTCGCACCAGTCCTCGGGGTGCGGCTCGACGTGGAGGTTGATCCCCTCCTTCTCGAAGACCGGAACCAGTTCCTCCATCGAGCGCCACCAGGCGTCCTCGCAGGCCTCGATCATGCTGCCGGTGTGGCAGCAGTAGCACGAGCCCTTGTCGGGGTGCGGGCCGCGGCCGAACTCTGAGTTCATTGTATCGACGCCGAGCTCGACGGCGATCTCGATCGCGCGCTTCCAGTGGCGGACGGCGGCCTGCCGCTCGACCTCGTCGTTCGAGGCCCAGCGGTACATCGGCAGCAGCGTGGCGATACCGACGCCGGCGTCGGAGAAGGCCTTCTTCACCGACTTGATGCGATCGGGGTAGACGCGCGGCGCCTTGAACCATTCGAGGAAGTCGCCGCGGGGCGAGAGCTCCACCCACTCGTAGCCCAGTTCGGCGACCTTGCCGGGCAGCGCTTCGAGGGAAAGGTGGCGGTGCATGAAGGGGTCGAGGGCGATTTTCATCGGAGCATCCAGGAGCAAGGGAAAGAAGCGGCGACCGGTCCGGGAAGGTCCCGGCCGCCTCAGTCAGGCGGGGGAGGAGCCGCCCTGTTCGGAAGGAGTCAGTGCTGCGGCGGCGGGGCGTGGCCGTCGTGGGTTTCCATGTATCCCTCGACTTCCGCTCCTAGGTCAGCCAGCGCCTCGCCACCCGCCATCAGATCGGTCAGCTCCTCGCGGCTCTTCTCGCCCTTGCGGAAATCCGCGGCCAGGGCGCCCTTGATCAGCACGCCGTAGTGATCGCCGACAGCCATCGCGTGCATGACGTTGTGGGTGATGAAGATCACCGCGAGGCCACGCTTGCGCGACTCCAGGACGATCCGCAGGACGTGCGACGCCTGCTTGACGCCGAGCGCCGCCGTCGGCTCGTCGAGGATGAGGACGCGGGCTCCGAAATGGACCGCCCGCGCGATGGCGAGCGACTGGCGTTCGCCGCCGGAGAGGCCGCCGATCAAGCGGTCGCCGTCGTCGATGCGGGTGATGCCGAAGCTCTGCACTGCCTCGACGGCGATGCGGTTGGCGGTGGCCCGGTCGTAGACCTTGAAGGGTCCGAACTTCTTGACCGGCTCGACGCCGACGAAGAAGGAGCGGCCGATGCTCATCAGCGGGAAGGTCCCGCCGAACTGGTGCACGGTGGCGACACCCATGTCCGCCGCCTGCTTCGGGTTGTCGAAGACGACGGGCTTTCCGTCCATCTTCACCGTGCCGCGGGTCGGCTTGTGGACCCCGCAGAGGGTCTTGATCAGGGTCGACTTGCCGGCGCCGTTGTCGCCGAGCAGGCACAGCACCTCGCCGCCGTGGACCTTTAGCGAGATGTTGTGGAGGACGTCGATCGGGCCAAAGGACTTGTCGACGTTCTCGAGTTCGAGGATGGGAGCAGCCATGGGTCAGGTCCTCGCCTTTCTGCGCGGGGCATAGCTCAGCGCCATTTTCCGGAAGCTGTTGTTCATCAGGACGGCGAGGAGAAGGACCGCGCCGATGATGAGGTTCGACCAGTTGCGGTCGATGTCGGTGAAGTAGATGCCCTGGCTTACCACCGCGAAGGTGATGGTGCCGAAGAAGATGCCGAGCACCGAGCCGAAGCCGCCGGTCAGGAGCACGCCGCCCACCACCACCGCGACGATGGCGTTGAAGATGTAGCTCATGCCGCCGGAGACCTGCGCCGAGTTGAAGGCGATCGCCTGGCACATGCCGACGAAGGAGGCGCAGACCGCGGAGAGGACGAAGAGGGTGATCGTCAGCCGATCCGTCGGGATGCCGGCGTTGCGGGCGCTGACCTTGTCGCCGCCCATGGCGAAGATCCAGTTGCCCCACGGGGTGCGGTGGACGAAGAACCAGAAGACCGCGGTGAGGGCGAGCCACCAGAAGATGATGACCTGGAAGCTGCCGCCGATGAGCTGGCCGAACAGGAACTTGGCCCAGGGCGCCGGCTCGAGGGTGACGCCCGCGCCGCCGGTGATCAGCACCGACCCGCCCAGGACCACGCCCTGCATCGCGACGAGCGAACCGAGCGTGATGATGAGCGAGGGCACCGAGGTGCGGACGGCGAGGATGCCGTTCAGCAGGCCGACGAGGACGCCGAGGCCGAGGGCGCAGAGGATCCCGACGAGGATCGGCATCCCGAAGTAGCCGGAGACGATGGCGACGGTCATCGAGCCGGCGGGGATCATCGCGCCGATCGAGATGTCCATCTCGCCGGCGACCATGAGCAGGCCGACCGGCAGGGCGACGATGCCGAGATTGGCGGCGAAGTTGATCCAGCTCGCCGCCCCGAGGAGCTGTGAGGCGCTGGCGCCGCCGACGATCACGAAGAAGGCGATTACCGCGACGAGGCTGACGATCGAGCCGATCTCGGGGCGCAGCACGTAGCGGCCAATGAAGTCGTTCATGTTCCGGCCCTCACTTCTTTTTGCTCGAGGAGAGCGCCATGCGGCGGAAGGTGTCGTTCATCATCACCGCGAGGAGCAGCAGGGCGCCGATGATCACGCTGCCGAGGTTCGCGTCGAAGTTGGTGAAGTAGATGCCCTGGTTGACGATCGCGAAGGTGATGGTGCCGAGGACGATGCCGACGACCGATCCGGCGCCGCCGGTCAGGAGCACGCCGCCGATGACGACGCACATGATCGAGTTGAAGATGAAGGACTGGCCGGTGGCGACCTGGGCGCTCTGGTAGACGATCGCCTGGCACATCCCGACGAAGGCCGCGCAGAGGCCGGAAAGCATGAAGAGCCCGATGGTGAGCTTGTCGGTCGGGATGCCGGCGTTGCGGGCACTGATCTTGTCGCCGCCGAGCGCGAAGATCCAGTTGCCCACGGGCGAGACGTGCAGCAGGTAGTAGAAGCCCGCGACGAAGAGCGCCCACCAGAAGGTCAGCACCGCGAACATGCCGGCGACGAACTGGCCGAGGAGCATCTGCGTGACCGGTCCGGCGATGATCGCCGTGCTG
>JBDHSS010000221.1:0-5504 GCA_039808205.1 Paracoccaceae bacterium
ATCAGCGCCTCCTCGGCGTGCGCGGCGCCTGGCGCCAGCCCGGCGCCGACGCCGAGCGAGAGGAGAAGGAGCGGCAGCGTCCGCCGGAGCGCCGGCAGCGTCGCGAGGACGAGCACGAGCAGCACGGTCGGCGCCACCACCCGCGGCACCAGCGCCCAGCCGTCGAAGCCGACCTCCCACCACGCCCAGACGAGCGTCGCGAGCCACGCCAGCGTGTAAATCCATGCCCCCGAGCGCCGCCCGGCCGCGATCAGCCCGCCCGCGAGCACCAGCGCCAGGCCGACCGGCAGGTAGTAGGCCGAGCCGCCGAGCGCCAGCAGCCAGCCGCCACCGGCCGCGAGCACCGCGCCGACGAGGATGAGGACGAGCCCGAGGAACACGGACCACCAGTAGCCGAAGCCGCCGCGGTCGCGCGGGGCGGATGTCGAGGTCATCGTGGCCATGCCAGGCTCCTTCGCATCGGCGGAAATCCACCGACGCAACGTTTCCGCGACACGGAATGTTCCGACTGCGACAATCGGTCCCGTTCGACTCGCCTCTGACGGGGCCTCGACTCAGTCGGCCGCCAGTGCCTTCAGCTCGTAGAGGATGGCCAGCGCCTCGCGCGGCGACAGCTCGTCGGGCAGCACCTCGTCGAGCCGCGCGGCGACCGCGGAAGTGGCCGTTGCCGGGTCGCCTCTCGCGGGGGGCAGCGGCGGCCGCACTGCCGCCGCGAAGAGCGGCAGGTCGTCGACCAGCGCCTTCGCCTTGCCGCCCTGCTCGCGCTCGCCGCGCTCCAGCGCCTCGAGGACGACGCGGGCCCGTTCGACCACCGCCGCCGGCAGCCCGGCGAGCTTGGCCACCTGCACCCCGTAGGAGCGATCGGCGGCACCCTCCACCACCTCGTGCAGGAAGACGACGTCGCCCTGCCATTCGCGCACCGCGACGGTGGCGTTGCGCAGGCCCGGCAGCTTGGCGGCGAGCGCGGTCAGCTCGTGGTAGTGCGTGGCGAAAAGGGCGCGGCAGCGGTTGACGTCGTGCAGGTGCTCGAGCACCGCCCAGGCGATCGAAAGGCCGTCGTAGGTCGCGGTGCCGCGGCCGATCTCGTCGAGGATGACCAGCGCCCGCGGCCCGGCCTGGTTCAGGATCGCCGCGGTCTCGACCATCTCGACCATGAAGGTCGATCGACCGCGCGCCAGGTCGTCGGCGGCGCCGACCCGGCTGAAGAGCTGGTCGACGATGCCGATCTCCGCCTCCGCCGCCGGGACGAACGATCCGGTCTGCGCCAGCACCGCGAGGAGCGCGTTCTGCCGCAGGTAGGTCGACTTGCCCGCCATGTTCGGGCCGGTGACGAGCCAGAGCGGCCGCGCGCCCTCGCCATCGGCGTCGAGGCAGGCGTCGTTGGCGACGAAGCTGCCGCCCGAGCGGCCGAGTGCTGCCTCGACCACCGGGTGCCGGCCACCGGCGATGCGGAACGCGCGGGTCTCGCGCACCTCCGGCCGCACCCAGTCGCCCGCAACCGCGAGGTGGGCGAGACCGGCGGCGAGGTCGATCTCGGCGAGCCCGCGCGCGGTGGCGCCGATCGGCCCGGCCGCCTCCAGCACCGCGCCGCGCAGGCGCTCGAAGATCCGCTTCTCGCTCTCGAGCGCCAGGCCGCCCGCATTCAGGATCCGGGTCTCGATCTCGGCGAGCGCCAGCGTGGTGAAGCGGATCGCGCCGGCCATCGTCTGCCGGTGCACGAAGAGCTCGGCGAGCGGCGGCTTCAGCATCTTCTCGCCGTGCGCCGCCGGCGTCTCGATGAAGTAGCCGAGCACGTTGTTGTGCTTGATCTTCAGCGATGCGATGCCGCTCTGCCGCACGTAGTCGGCCTGCAGCTCGGCGATGACGCCGCGGCCCTCGTCGCGGAGCCGCCGCACCGCGTCGAGCTCGGCGTCGTAGCCCGTCGCCACGAAGCCGCCGTCGCGGGCCAGCAGCGCCGGATCGGCGACCAGCGCCGCGTCGAGCAGCTCGACGAGGCCGCCGTCGCCGCCGAGCGCCGCCCGCGCCTCCGCCAGCACCGGCGGCAGCTCGCCGGAGAGGGCCGTCTCGAGCCGCGTCGCGTGGCGAAGCCCGTCGCGCAGCGCGCCGAGGTCGCGCGGGCCGCCGCGGTTGAGCGCCAGCCGCGACAGCGCCCGCTCGAGATCGGGCACCCTGCGCAGGATCTCCCGCACGGTACGCGCGAGCGCCGTCTCCTCGACAAGGTGCGCGACCGCCGCCTGCCGCGCCAGCACGAGGCGCACGTCGGTCGAGGGCGCGGTCAGCCGGCTCTCGAGCAGCCGGGCACCGGCGCCGGTCACCGTGCGGTCGATGGTGGCGAGGAGCGACCCGTCGCGGCCGCCGCCGGACCCTCGCACCAGCTCGAGGTTGCGCCGGGTGGCGGCGTCTATCTGCATCAGCCCGCCGGCGGCCTCGCGCACCGGCGGACGGAGGAGCGGCAGCCGCCCGCGCTGGGTCAGCTCGAGATAGTCGACGACAGCGCCGAGCGCCGCCACCTCGGCGCGCTCGAACGCGGCGAAGCCGTCGAGCGAGCGGACGCCGAAGGCCGCGCGGACCCGCGCCTCGCCGGCGGTCGAATCAAAGCTCGCGCGCGCGAGCGGGGTCGCCACCGCGCCGGCCTCGGCGATCGCGGGCCCGAGCTCGGCCTCGGCGACCTCGGAGATGAGAACCTCGCGCGGCATCAGCCGGGCGAGCATCGGCCCGAGAACCACCCGCGGGCAGACGCTGACCGCGAGTTCGCCCGTCGAGACGTCGACCCAGGCGAAGGCGCCCTCGCCGCGCACCTCGGCGAAGGCCGCGAGATAGTTGTGCCGCCGCGCCTCGAGCAGGCTCTCCTCGGTCAGCGTGCCCGGCGTCACCAGCCGCACCACCTCGCGCCGCACCACCGACTTCGAGCCGCGCTTCCTCGCCTCGGCCGGATCCTCCATCTGCTCGCAGACCGCGACCCGGAAGCCCTTGCGGATCAGCTGCAAGAGGTAGCCCTCGGCCGCGTGCACCGGCACGCCGCACATCGGGATGTCCTGCCCGAGGTGCTGGCCCCGCTTGGTCAGCGCAATGTCGAGCGCCGCCGACGCGGCCTCGGCGTCGGCGAAGAACATCTCGTAGAAGTCGCCCATGCGGTAGAACAGGAGCGCATCCGGGTGCTGCGCCTTCGCCGCAAGGTACTGCGCCATCATCGGCGAGATCGTCGGGGTGCCGTCCACCGGAGCTCCTGAGCGTGCTCGGCCCCCTGTAGCCGTCCGCGCCGCGCGCCTCAAGCGGGCGGCGCCGACGCGATCTCGCCAGCCGCACCCGCGGGCCCCTTCCTTGCCATCCCGCGGCAACGCCGCTAAGCGGCACGAGGCGGGATCGGCGGGGGCGCTCGCATGCATGGAACGGTCAGGATCGCAGCGGGCAGCATCGTCGTCGGCCTGGCCGTGCTCGCGATCAAGTATCTCGCCTTTGCCGTCACCGGCTCGATCGCGCTCTATTCCGATGCGCTCGAGAGCCTCGTCAACGTCGCCACCGCGATCGCGGCGCTCCTCGCGGTGCGGCTGTCGTTGCAGCCGCCCGACGCCAATCACCCCTACGGCCACCACAAGGTCGAATATTTCAGCGCCGTCCTCTGCGGCGCGCTCATCATCGTCGCGGCGCTCCTGATCCTGCACGAGGCCTGGCAGGTGCTGCGCGCACCGCGGGCGATCGAGGCGCCGATCCGGGGCCTCGTCTTGAGCGGTGTCGCGAGCGTGCTCAATGCCGGCTGGGCGTGGGTGCTGATCGGTCGGGGCCGTGCGCTGCGCTCGCCGGCGCTGACCGCCGACGGGCGGCATCTGCTCGCCGACGTGGTGAGCTCGGTCGGCGTGGTGATCGGCATCGCCGTGGCGGTCGTCTCCGGCTGGACCGTGCTCGACCCGATCCTGGCCGGGCTCGTCGCGCTCAACGTCCTGTGGTCGGGCTGGCAGGTGATCCGCGAGTCGCTGGGCGGCCTGATGGACGAGGCGGTCCCCGACGCGCGCCTCTCCGAGATCCGCGAGGTGATCTCGCGCCATGCCAACGGCGCCATCGAGGCGCACGACGTGCGCACCCGTAACGCCGGGCCCGCGGTCTTCATCGACTTCCACCTGGTGGTGCCGGCGATGATGTCGGTCGCCGATGCCCATGCGATCTGCGACCGGATCGAGGCGGCGCTGCGCGAGGCCGTTGACGGCGCGCGCATCACCATCCACGTCGAGCCGGAGAACAAGGCCAAGCACACCGGCGTGCTGGTGATCTGAACGGCTCGGCACGACAGCGGGCGCCCGAGAGGAGGCGCCCGCCGCCGGGGTTCAGTGCACCACGGCCGCCGCCGGCGCCGGGGCGGCGGCGCCGACGGCGAGCGCGCCGTCGGCGACCGTCACCGGCACCACCGAGCCGTCGTGGATCTCGCCGGCGAGGAGCTTGCTGGCGAGCGGGTCCTGCAGCTCCTTCTGGATCACCCGCTTCAAGGGCCGCGCGCCATAGACCGGATCGTAGCCGCGGTTGGCGAGCCAGGTCCGCGCCGCGTCGTCGACCTCGAGCGTGATGTTGCGCGCGGCGAGCCGCTTCGCCAGCAGCCCGAGCTGGATGTCGACGATGCCGTCCATGTTCTTGCGGCTGAGCCGATCGAAGATGACGATCTCGTCGAGCCGGTTCAGGAACTCCGGCCGGAAGTGCGCCCGCACCGCGGCCATCACCTGATCGCGCGCCGCTTCCGCGTTCGCCCCGTCGGGCAGCGTCGAGAGCGCCTGCGAGCCGAGGTTCGAGGTCAGGATCACGAGAGTGTTCTTGAAGTCCACCACCCGGCCCTGGCCGTCGGTCAGCCGGCCGTCGTCGAGCACCTGCAGGAGCACGTTGAAGACGTCGGGATGCGCCTTCTCGACCTCGTCGAACAGGATCACCTGGTACGGCCGCCGCCGCACCGCCTCGGTCAGCACGCCGCCCTCGTCATAGCCGACATAGCCCGGCGGCGCGCCGATCAGGCGCGCGACCGAGTGCTTCTCCATGAACTCGCTCATGTCGATGCGCACCATCGCCTGGTCGTCGTCGAACAGGAACGCGGCCAGCGCCTTGGTGAGCTCGGTCTTGCCGACGCCGGTCGGCCCGAGGAAGAGGAAGCTGCCGAGCGGCCGGTTCGGGTCGTTGAGCCCCGCCCGCGCCCGGCGCACCGAGTTCGACACCGCCTGCACCGCCGCGAACTGGCCGATGACGCGCTTCGCGAGCTCGTCCTCCATGCGCACCAGCTTCTCGCGCTCGCCCTCGAGCATCTTGTCCACCGGAATGCCGGTCCAGCGCTCGACGACCTGGGCGATCTGCTCGGGCGTCACCGCCTCGTCGACCATCGCCGCGCCGCCCTTGGCCTCGGCGGCCTCGAGGTCGCGCTCGAGGCCCGGGATGATGCCGTAGGCGAGCTCGCCCGCCCGGGCGAGGTTGCCCTGGCGCTTGGCGTTCTCGAGCTCGTTCCTCGCCTGGTCGAGGCGGTCCTTGATCTCGGC